>JAIDIR010000285.1 GCA_029052615.1 Clostridia bacterium
CGGCGGAACCGGCTACCGCAACGAGCAACAGCGACGAAATTAGTTTTTTTTATTTCATAACGGTATTATTTCCTTTATAAAAATATAGATTTTAGTTAAAAGGCTTGTCTGCATTTTTTTGCACTATGCGCCCAACGGCAAAATTACCGTTGGGCGTAGTGCGTTTTGTGTTAAATTGGTTACTGCCGAAGCTTATTACGCTGCGGGAGTTATGATAATTTCGTAGAAGTTGATACCGTTCGTACCACCCAGATAATAGGTGCCGGCGTTAACCGCAGTGAACGTATACTCGAACAACGTCGACGAACTATCTTCAGCCTCGGAATGCTGCTGAAGTACCTGCGAACTATCATACAAGCCCGCCGTTCTGCTGTTGCCGCCCTTCTTATAGATTATCGTAATAGTAGCTTTGCCTTCCAGCTGAACCTTTATTGCTTTCTTATTCGTAGCTACGCTGCCGCCGGTTTTAAGACGGTTGGTATATCCGGTCGTACCGGTGTTCGCTTCTACCTGGCAATCTACCAATGCGGTAATCGTTGCAATCTCTCCGGTTTTAAGAACTTTATCTGCGGTATACTTAGCTTCTGCGGTTAAATCGTTTACGTTCAGCTTTAATTCGGACATTTCGCCCGCTACGGTAACGTTGATTTCAATCGTAAGATTTTCGAAGGTAGCTTCGTCGTCGCCGTCGGTAACCTTAACGGTTGCGGTAATAACGTACTTGCCCTTGGTGATTCCTACGCCTGCCGCGGTGATAGCCGTGCCGTCGCCTTCCGCACCTTCGGCCTTGTAAGTAGCCTCGGTTACGGTAGCCGTTGCGGTGGTGCTGTTGCCGACGATAGCCGCTTCCAGATCGCTGAGCTTAACGGTAACCGCTGCGTCTGCCGCGCTGCCTTCGGGAAGTTCGGTGTTGACGTCGGACGAAAGCTTTGCGGTTGCGCCCCATACGCCTGCTACTTCCGATTCAACGTTAATCGTATATTTAGCCGTAAGCTTGCTGCCGCCTTCGGGAGTATATTCAACGGTTACTTCCTTAGGACCTAATTTGCTGGTATCAACGCTTTCGGGGAATACGAGGTCTGCGTTTGCAATGTCAACCTTGGTCGAGTCAAGGGTAACTGCGTTAGCATAGGTAATCGAACCGGTTATTCCTTCGAAGGAAACGGTAGCGTCCTTCTTGTACGCCTTGGTTGCCGCGGAGGTATCAAGGTTAAGTGCGGAAGGAGCCGCGTCACCGCCGAGATTTACTGCGTCGCCGGTGGTTACTATCTGGTCAACCTGAACGTAGGAGATGCAGACGTCGCCCGATTCGCAGACGAGGTAGTAATCGCCCGCTGCGGTAACGTTGAACGTATGTCTGGTATCTTCCTTCTGCAAGGTGTTCTGCTTGTCGCCGATGATGTTGCCAAGAGTAGCCTTCTTCTGACCGTCAGTATAAGTTATACCGTCGTATATCGAAAGGTATCTGTTTGCTTCGCCGTTGCCCGCCGTACCGGTGTTAGCGTATCCGTATACGGTAATAAGAGCCGCTGCATCTACGTGAATCTTGATGTACGCCTTGGAATTGTCGCCGAGTACGTGACCGCCGAACTTAAGACGCTTTGCAAAATATTTGCCGTCGTATTCGTTGCCGTGGTCGTCAACTCCGCCCTTCGTAGCCTGAACTATAAATCTGCCGTCCTGAAGCTCAACGTCAGCCTTCTGAATGCCGTCGTTGCCGGAAACCTTGTCTGCAAGGTCTGCCGCACGCAGTGCGTAGGACTGAACGATTGCGCCGTCCGTTGCGCTGATAGTGTAATTTACGGTGCCCTTAACTTCCACGCCTTCTACCTTGGTGGTGATGGCAGCCGATCTTTCACCGGTGTGAACGTGGTCGATTCTGCCGACGGTTACGTTCTTAGCCGCAACGTCTTCCTTGTCCTCGTTTTCACGGGTGATTTCGTAAGTCCAGGTGGAGGTCATGCCGTCCACAACCGACTGTGCCTGCGTGGTGGTTGCGCCTTCCTTAAGCGCAATCTCGGTAGCCTTGTTTATAACCTTTACGAGAATGGTGCCTACGTAATCGTTTTCGTCAAGCGCGTTGCCTTCGGAATCGACTGCGTTCTTAAGCTTTGCGGTTAAGGTGTAGTCGCCGTTCATCTTTAAGCCTTCCCACGAGCTGCAGGTCTGTTCCTTGGGGTCAACCAGCTTGAGGTCAAGGTTATCTGCGGGAACTTCTGTGCTCTTGGTGGGGTTGGATCTGTCGCCCGTACCGAAGTATACCTTTATGCCTGTCTTATCGATTGCGTGGGACTTCTTTGCTGCGGAAAGCTGCACTTCCTCGTCGCCGACGCCTTCAACCATAAGCGCAACCGCGTCTGCAGGAACCTTCAGCTTGTCGCCCGTAGGAGTGGGCGTAGGCGTGGGGGTCGGAGTGGGCGTCGGGGTAGGCGTTCCGCTCTCTACCGTTCTGGTGTAACCGCAGTCGTTACAGGTGGTGTCCTTATCGTCGTCCCAGGTGTGGGGCTTGATGTCGTCGTGCTTGTCTTCGTGGCAGGTCGCTCCGTGGTAGTGACCTTCCGCGCCGCCGCTGGTCCATTTTTCCTCATAGGTGTGCTTGTGAGCGCAGCCTGCCGCGCCCGCTACGCCTGCGCCGATTGCGCCTGCAAGCGCGAATACGGACAGAAGTTTTGTAAGTTTATTCATTCTTTTCCTCCTAAAAATTTTCATTTTGTTAAAGCCGCAATGCGGCTATTCGTCTTATATATTCTATCACAGTTAATTTTGTCCGTCAACAGTGAAATGAAAATTTATTGCGGATTTTGTGAAATATATTCATCCACTTCCTCCGTTTTTTGGAAAATTAAACAATATTTGCCTTACTTCCTTTTCCCTATATATAAATATGCGCGCGGGCGCGCGAATTTGCTTGCAAAAATTTATGCGTAGTTGTAATATGAATTTATGACAGAGAACACTGAAAACCAAATCGAAGAAGAGGTCGCGGAAGAAACTGCGGCAAGCGCGGCGGTTGAAGCCGATACGGCGGAAATAAATACCGCACAGGCGGAAGGCGTTGCCGAAGAGCAAACCCAAGCGCAGACGGACGAAAAGCCCGCTCCCCTTTCAAAGAAGCAACAGTTCATTCAGATTTTAAAGTTTACCGCGTTTTCCATTTCGGCGGGCGCGATACAGCTTTTATCCTTTTCCATTCTGTACGAATGGGCAAAGTGCCTCCCTTGGTGGCCCGCCTATCTTATAAGCATAGTTTTGTCGGTAATCTGGAATTTTACCTTCAACCGCAAGTTTACCTTTGCCTCCGCCGCCAACGTGCCGCTTGCAATGGCGCTTGTCACCGTTTACTACTGTATGTTTATTCCCGTTTCCGTGTTCGGCGGCGACGCGCTTGAAAAGGCGTGGGGCGAAAACCTGGGTATAGTCGTAACCGTTCTTATGATGATTATCAACTTCGTCACCGAATTTTTGTGGGATAAATTCCTGGTGTTCAACGACAGGGTTATGAAGAAAATCGAAGGACTGTTTAAGAGAAAGAAGAAAGACGAGTAAAACTAAAGCCGCGCGGCGTAATCGCCGCGCGGCTCTCTTTTATTATCCTTTAAACGGGTATTGCGCCCGAGGGACGCTTTTTGCCCTTTCTCAGCTCCGCCTCTATCTCCGCGCAGGTTTCGTTCAACTCCTCCTCGGTTTCGCCTACCTCCACGCCGTCTAAAATATTCTGAAGTCTGTACTCCTGATTGAGATATTTTATGGTCTGATAGCCGATAACCGCCGAAAGCGTGCCGTTCGCCAGCCCCTGCACCGAGCTGTCCACCAGCACCGAAATGACCGACCCCAAAAAGGGCAGACCCTTAGCCGCGTCCCCCACGGTGCGCGCTATGCCGTTACCTATCTTAACGCCGCCCAGCCCGTAGGCAATAAGCGCGTTGCGCACGACCGCCGCAAAGATTTTGACAAGCCTGGTATCCGACGGGCGGAAACCGTATAAAAATACGATGTCCTTTATCATTTGCAGGTTGACCACCGCGACCAGCATAGTGTCTATCTTGCTGTCCTGCGACAGTGCGGAATACATTGCCGACTTCATGGAGCACTTGAAAATGACCTCGCGCGCGCTCTTTTTGACCGAGCCCGCGTACAGCGCGGTAAGCTGTTCCTTGATGACCGCGTCGTCGTGGAATTTAACGCCCGCCTCCAGCTTTTCGACGGTGGCGCTGTCGTACCAGCCCACGCCCGCAACCGTATTGCACAGCTCGACTATCTTTTCGGCAATCTCGAAGCGCACGCGCTTGTTCTTGCGCTTAGCCGCGCCCGCCGTTTTGTAATTGACGTTGGTCACGAAATAATCCGACTTAAAAATTTTGACTATGGGCACTATGTAGATTACGATAAACAGAATAACCGAAACGCCCGCCGCCGCGTAGCCCGCGTATTCGTTCATCTCCCACACGCTCTTGCTCACGGTGAAGAAGCACCATGCGAAGAACACGCCGATGAGCGCGACGATTAACCGCAGAAGAAAGGTCGCGCTGCGCGTGTTCTGCCGCTTGACGTACTTTTCCTCGTATTCGTAAATGGTCATTTTGCCTTCCTCCGCGGGGGCGTTTTTGGCCTGCTTTTTATTGTTGCGCCGCGTGCCTAAAGCAACGGCGTTGGGCGCCACCGCCTCAGCAGCCGCGGCTTCCTTGCGTTTATTTTTTTTCATTGCGTTTTCTCCTTTTATAAGTCGATTGCGAAATTATATAGCGACGATTTGGTTACGCCACGGTCTTTCGCCGCCTGTTTGAGAGCCTCTTTTTTGTCCAGCCCCTGCGCCATATAGTGCTGAATATGCTCGCGCTCGGACAGGGCGTTCAGGGGATTTTCGCGCTCCGCCGCACCCTCGACTACTATGACGTATTCGCCGCGCTTTTCGCCCGCCAAACCGCTTGCCAGAGTGAAGGGCACCGCCTCCTCGTGCAGCTTGGTTATTTCGCGCACAGCGCACGCGCGCCTGTCGCCGAACGCCGCGTACATAGAAGAAACGTGTTTGTCGACGTCCTGCGGCGCCACGTGAAAACAAAGCGTTAAATCGCAGTCCTTATACCTTTCGAGCACGCGCTTGCGCTCGCCCTCCTTGTCGGGCAGAAAGCCGATAAAGGCGAACCTGTCCGCGGGAAGCGCCGAAAGCACCAGCGCGGAAAGAAAGGCGTTGGCGCCCGGCACCACCGTGTATTCCAGCCCCGCCTCCTTTAGCGCCGCGCACACCACGCTGCCCGGGTCGGATATGACGGGCATGCCCGCGTCCGATACTATGGCAACCGACTTGCCCGCGGAAGCGGATGCAATAATCTTTTCCGCCGCCTCGCGCTCGTTGAATTTATGACAGGCGATAAGCGGCTTTTTGATTTCGTAGGCGTTTAAAAGTTTTAAGGTATGGCGCGTGTCTTCGCAATAGATTTCGTCAACCGCGCGCAGCGTTTCCACCGCGCGGAAGGTTATGTCCTTTAAATTGCCTATGGGCGTTGCGACGAAATATATCATCCCGTTCTACCTCCGTTTTGCGGCGTGTTGACAATATCGGGCAGTATTTCCAGAGAGGGCTTGCCGCCCTTGACCCCCTCCACCATAACGGCGTACGGAAGCGCGCCTTCACTGCCCCTTATAAACTGCATTCTTTTTGGCTCCAGCCCGTGCGCCTTCATTGTATAGAAAACTTCCGCAAGCCTGTCCGCGCGGTTGACCATTGCCAGCCTGCCGCCGAATTTCAGCTTTTTAGCGGCGACTGAAATTATTTCGGGCAGGGTTATGGTTATTTCCTTGCGGCAGATTGCCTTTTCGTAGGAAAGATTTTCAAAACCGCCGCGCTCGTACGGCGGATTGCACAGAATGAGCGAAAACGCGCCGTCGTATTCCGCGCCTATATCCTGCACCCTGCCTTCCACCACGTTGGCGGAAGTAAAGCCGTCGTATTCCGCAGTGCGCCGCGCCATATCCGCAAGGGCGGACTGAAGCTCGAAGAGCGTAAGCGATTTTACGCGCGGATTTAAGCACGCAAAATGAAAGCCGACCGCGCCGCACCCCGCGCAGAAGTCGGCAACGACGTCGCCCGACTTGCCCCTTGCAAAGCGCGACAAAAGTATGCTGTCCGAAGTGAAACGGTACAGCTCCCTGTTCTGAATAATTATTTTGTCGCCGAATAATTCCTCGGCGCACTCGCCGTCTTTTAATTTTAAATCCATAATAACGTTAGGTAAGTCCCTCTGATTAGAAGCAAGCAAGACAAGGAGCGTGAGCACCGACCGCAGGGAGTGTACACAGAAGTACACGACCAAGGCGGCGCGGAACGCGACGCAGTATTGCGCAGCTTATAATCAGAGATAAAGTAAAGGGCGGGGCGCATACCGCACCCCGCCCTATTTGACTAGCCTGTTTCTTACTCGGGTTTGATTGCACCGGTAGGGCAACCGTCTTCGCAAGCGCCGCAGTCGATGCAAACATCGGGATCAACTACGTACTTATCCGCGCCCTCGGAGATTGCGCTGACGGGGCAGGTAGCAGCGCAAGCGCCGCAGCTTACACATTCATCTGTAACAACGTGTGCCATTATTAAAACTCCTCCATAATTTAATTTTATCAAAACGGTATGCACGGAAAATGCTCCCGTCGACGTTTATTATATCACACAAAATTTATGCTGTAAAGGGGGTAAGACAAATTTTGCGCCTTTAATTTTCCTGCTTTTCGGGGGGATTGCTCCCTTCCCTGTTCTTGCCGCCGCGCTTATGGTGTCTGTTTCTGCCGTTGTGGGGGCGTCTTTCGCCTTGATTATTGCGGTTGTTTTCACCGCCTACGCTGCCCGCGTTTTCGGGATTGGGGTTACCGTTACGGGGTTTCTTTTCGCGCCTTTGATTATCGTTGTTTCCGTCCGGTCTGTCGCCGCGGTTTTTATTGCGGTCACGGTTGTTGTCCCTGCGGTCGTTGCGGTTATCCCGCCTGTCGTTATTGCCTCCGCGCCTTTCGTTTTGTCTGTCGCCATGCCCCTGCTGCTGTCTGTCGCGCTGCTTATCGGTGTTAATCGCAACGGGCGGCTTTGCGCTCTCCGCGCCCTCCTCGGGAAGAACGTCGCTGTCGTCGTCATCGTCAAAGCTTTCCTTGCCCATAACGACGTTGCCGCGCATAAACCTTATTTCGTCCACGGGATATTCGTGGTAGGAAACGTTTTCGTTCTGCTCGATTTTAACCTTGACGAGCATTTTAAGCATATTGACGTTAACGACCGTGCCCTTGCCGTCGGGCGTTTCCGCCTCGCTGCCTATCTTGGGCACCTTTTTGCACGCCTCGGCGTAGTACTCGTTTTCGTACGCAAGACAGCACATCAGCCTGCCGCACAGTCCCGAAATTTTGCCGGGGTTAAGCGAAAGCCCCTGATTTTTAGCCATCTTGACGGACACCTTTTTGGGCTCCGGCATACAGCCTATACAGCAACATTCCCTGCCGCAGGGGGCAAGTCCGCCGGTTATTTTTATTTCGTCGCGGATGTTTATCTGCCTCAGCTCTATCCGCATGCGGAACGCCGAGGAAAGGTCCTTTATAAGCTCCCTGAAATCCACCCTGTTTTCGGCAGTGAAAAAGAATACGACCTTGCTGCCGTCGAACGCAAACTCGCAGTCGACCAACTTCATTTCAAGACCACGCGCCGCAATTTTTTCCTGCGCGGTCTTCAAGGCTTCGCCCCTGCGTTCGGCGTTGCGTTTAACTTGCTCCTCGTCGCGCTTGGTGGCAATGCGCACGACGGGCTTTAAGGGGGAAACGACTTCGCTTTCGTCCACCTCTCCCTCGGGCAGCACCACCGTGGCGTATTCCAGCCCCTTTGCGGTTTCTACTATTACGCCCATGCCC
>JAIDIR010000286.1 GCA_029052615.1 Clostridia bacterium
TACGTATAAATTATTTAACATTATTTTACCTTATGGGTCAAATTAAAGTTGACATTTGACCTATTGGGTCATATAATATGTGTAATATTTTACTTGAGGTGGACTATGGAAAGCTCGGAAATTTACGATTTACTTAATATAAGCCTTATACATAAATGGCGTGACGAAATCGAAAAAGACGACGAATGTGGATTAGGCGCAGATATGCACGAAAACGAACAACAAATCTGCGCGGTTCTTAATGAAAAGCAAAAGAAACTTTTACGCCATTACACTGTATCGGTAAATAATTACTTGGATTATATTTATTATCTTATATGTATTAAAGTGCTGAATTTCGGAATAAAAGCCGGAATGGAATTACAAGCTTCTTTCGATAAAGATTAGGTTTTAACTCTTCGGCACGAGGCTGCCGCCGCTGCCGGCGAGGGAGGCTTGCAGATATGCGTCGGGAATTTTGCCCGCGATTACGCTTTCGCAAATAAGCACCTCGATAGTCGAGGCGAGGTTTGAAGTCTTGTCCGGCATAATTATGGAAATGTCCGAAACGATTTCCAGATACAGCGAGTGCTTGGTCTGGTTTATGCCCGCGTCCACGAATTTGGAAACGAAGCGGCACTCCACGTTGGAAATGGGTATAATCTTGATGTTTATTTTCTGACCGAAACCGGCAAGCGCTTCAATACCCGTCAGCGCGCCTATTGGAACCTGTATGCCCTCCGCGCTCATACGCGTTAAATTTTCCTGCGAGAGATACGCCGTATCTCTCGCTATTCTGTTTATTTTAAGACTGTCGGTCGTGATGGTCGCGACGTCCCCCGCCTCGTCGTAGGTGATGGTAATTAAATCTTCGTAACGCAAATTGTCGTTGAGCGTATAATATATGGCGTCGTTGACCGCAACCGTGGTTATGGAACGGATAGTCGCCTCGCTTATGGAAATTAAAATTTTGGTTACGTTGCGCTGAAAAAACAGCATAAGCGCAATCAGCAGAAGGCAGATTACCGCTATTATAATTTTAAGTCGTTTATGCTTGCGCCGCTTTTTCATATAATATCGTATGCGTTGCGCGGCTAATTTATTTGCAAATACCGCGCCGCTTTGCTATAATTTAATTATGATTGTATTCGTTATTGCTATGGAGAGCGAGGCGCGCCCCGTTATTGACAAAATGCAGAACGCCGTTGAAAGCTTAGTGCACGAAAGAAAAGTCGTGCGCGGAAAATTGTGCGGCGTTGATACGGCGGTTATGGTTTGCGGCGTGGGCAAGACCAACGCGGCGGCGGGCACGCAATACGCGGTGGATTGTCTGGGCGCGGACAAGATTATTAACGTCGGCTTTGCGGGCGGACTGAACGGCGGCACCAAGGTGGGCAGCGTTTATTGCATAAGCCATGCGGCGCAATACGATTTTGACCTTGCCGCAATTAACGGCACGCCCGTGGGCACGCTGAACGAATATGAAGAGCCTTATATGGAGCTTGCCATTTGCCCCCTTTACCCTTTGAAAAAGTTGGCGACGGGCGACAGGTTTAACGACAGCGTTGCGGACTTTGAGTTTCTGACGGAAACGCTGGGCGCAGATATACGCGATATGGAGGGCGGCGCGGTTGCGCACGTTTGCAAGCGTGCAGGCGTACCCTGCTATTCCTTTAAAGTCATTTCGGACGTGGCGGGCTCGGGCAGCACTACCGAACAGTTTTTGCAAAATATCGCACTTTGCGCGCAGGCGCTGGGCGAAAGTATAATTAAGATTTTTGAGGCGGTAAATGGATAGAATACCCTCCTTTTCGAAAAACCACGACCTGCTTGAACAGGGCTTGCATAAGAGTATGGAAATGCACGGCGTGACCACCTGGGATTTGCGCTTTAAAAAGCCCAACGCGGGCAACTATATCACCCCCGCCGCCCTGCACACGATAGAGCATATTCTTGCAACCGTTTTGCGCAATTCGGATAAAAAGGACGACGTCATTTATTTCGGTCCTATGGGTTGCAGGACGGGGTTCTATCTGCTGACGGTCAACCTCGATTACGCGCAGGTTTTGGAGCTTTTGAAGAAGTGCTTTTTGGTTGCGCTCACCTTTAAGGAAGTGCCGGGAAGCAAGCGCGAGGAGTGCGGAAATTATCTTGAACACGACCTTGACGGCGCGCTGAAAGAGATTGGCGCGTACCTTGAAATACTGAGGTTGATATGATAAAGCTTGGTGGAGGCTGGGACGAGGCGCTTGCGCCGTTATTCGCAGACGAAAAATATTTAAAAATTCGTGAGTTTTTGAAGCAGGAATATTCGACGCACGTCGTATATCCCGATATGTACGACCTGTACAACTGTTTCCGCTTTACGCCCTTAAACAACGTTAAAGCCGTGATTTTGGGGCAGGACCCCTACCACGAGCCGGGGCAGGCGCACGGGCTGTGCTTTTCGGTTAAACCGGGCGTGCCCCTTCCCCCGTCGCTGCAGAATATTTATAAGGAAATCGAAAGCGACTTAGGGATAACCGAGCCGAAGTGCGGCGATTTGACCAAGTGGGCGCAACAGGGCGTGCTGCTTTTGAACACCACGCTGACCGTGCGCGAGCATATGGCGAACAGCCATTCCAAATGCGGCTGGGCGTGGTTCACCGACAGCGTTATCAAGCTGATTTCGGATAAATGCGAAAACGTCGTGTTCATACTTTGGGGAGGCAACGCGCGCGGCAAAGTCCCCCTTATAGACAGCCGCAAGCACCTTATATTGCAGTGCGCGCACCCTTCGCCCCTTTCCGCATACAACGGATTTTTCGGGTGCAAGTTCTTTTCTAAAACCAACGAATATCTTACCGCTCACGGCAAACAGCCGATTGACTGGGATTTGAATAAATAATATTACCGACTACTCCTCGGATTAGAAGCGAGCAAGACAAGGCGCGCGCCCCGTGCTTGCACGGCACGTAGTAGCACCGACCGCAGGGAGTGTACACAGAAGTACACGACCAAGGCGGCGCGGAGCGCAACACAGTATTGCGATGTTTATAATTCGAGCGCATTTTTAAGGAGATAAAACATATGAAATATGTTGTTGTACTTGGCGACGGTATGGCTGATTGGAAGATAGAAAGCCTCGGCAACAAGACCTGTCTGGAAGCCGCGAACACCGTAACCTTGAATAAGCTTGCCCCCCTTTCCGAAGTGGGGCTTTGCAAGACCGTTCCCGACGGAATGAAGCCGGGCAGCGACGTTGCCAATATGTCCGTGCTGGGCTTTGACCCCCACCGCTTTTACACGGGGCGTTCGCCCCTTGAAGCCGTTTCGATGGGCATAAAGCTAACCGATACGGACGTGACTTTGCGCTGCAATCTGGTCACACTTTCCGACGAGGAAAATTACGAAGATAAAACTATGGTCGACTATTCGGCGGGCGAAATTTCCACCGAGGAAGCCGCCGAGCTTATCGCGTATTTGAAAAGCAGTCTGGATAACGAACGCTTTACGCTGTATTCGGGCATTTCATACAGGCATTGCCTGGTCGTGAAAAACGGCTTGACGGGGCACGATTTGACCCCTCCGCACGACATTTCCGACAGAAAAATAACCGACCACCTGCCCAAGGGCGAGCTGGGCGGCGTTTACCTTGAAATGATGAAAAAGAGCGCCAAGCTGCTTGCCGACCACCCCGTAAACAAAAAGCGCGTTGCCGAGAGCAAGCGTCCCGCAAACTCCATTTGGCTGTGGGGCGAGGGTACCAAACCAGCGCTCAGCCCGTTTGAAAAGGCGCACTCGCTTAAGGGCGGAATTATTTCCGCGGTTGACCTCGTCAAGGGCATCGGTATGCTTGCGGATATGCGCGTTATAGAAGTTGACGGCGCGACGGGCAATTACGACACGAACTTTAAGGGCAAGGCTGAGGCTGCGGCGGACGCGCTTATCGGCGGGCTTGATTTCGTGTATATCCATATGGAGGCGCCCGACGAGTGCGGACACCACGGCGACGTTGCGCACAAGATTTATTCGATAGAGCAGATTGACAACGTGGTTATTCCCACGCTTTGCGAAAGACTGGAAAGTGCGGGCGAGAAATACGCCGTTCTGGTTACGCCCGACCACCCTACTCCCTGCGCTTGCAAGACTCACATTTCCGAGCCAGTGCCCTACCTTATTTATTCCAATGCGAAAAATCTTAGTAACGGCGCGGTGCGCTACACCGAGGACGAAGCGAAAAAGACGGGCACTTACGTTGCCGACGGTTACAAGCTGATTGAACGCCTGCTTGCCGTTAAGTAAAAGACGACTGAAATAAAAAGCCCCGACGGTTTAACCGTCGGGGTTATTTTAATTTGCTTCGAGCTGTTTCTTTTCCTTTTTAAAGGTTTCGGTGGTCTGGTCAATCATCTGCTTCTGTGCGGGCGTAGGCGTGTAATAGCCGCGGCTTGACATCTGGCTGAAAAGCGAGTACTGGTTTTCCGCAACCGAATTGAGGTGCGTGGAAAAACTCTTTCTCAGACTTTTGGAGCTGCCCTCGAACAGTGCGGTCGTGTAGAACGACATAAGCTGTTTTTCGCTTTCGAGCATATCCTGAATTGCGTCCTTTTCGTTGAGCTGGGTGTTCATCTTGGTGAGTTTCATTTGCCTTAACCTCCTATTACCTTCAACAGTTCGTTGTATCTTCTCTGGTGTTCGTCCGCAATGCGACACATACATTGAGCAAGGTCCGGGTCGGTGAGCGACTTGGAATAAGCCCTCGCCTTTTTGCAAATCAGCCCTTCGAAGGTGAGGGCGTCGGCAATCATTGTAAGTTCTTTTGACGTCAATTGTGTCATAAAAATACCTCCGAAAAAGTTATATCCCTTTTTCGGAGGTTTATACATTTTTTGATTTTAAGATTTGCGCGGAAGTTCGCCGAAGATGTCAACTTCGTTTGCGCTGTGCGCCTTTATCGCCTGATAGTAAGGGTCGTTGGAAAAGTCGCGCTCCTTTTCGTAGCTGCCGCCCAGACTTTCGATTGCGTATTTAAGTTCCTGATATTCTATAAAGGTTATTCCCTCCTCGTCGATTTTGTCGAGGAGGTATTCGAGCGCGCGCTCGTCGCCGTACGCCGCAATATAGCTTGCATGCATGGGCACGTCGTCACCCGTTCTAAATTCTTTGATAAGTATATTAAAAATTTGGTCGTCGCGGATTACGCAGCGCGAGAGAATTTCAAGCATATATTCCCTCTGCACGCCCTTTTTGTAGTAGTCGAGCGCCTGCTCCTTTACGTCGTCGGCAAACTCCTTTACGTTGTCCACGCAGGTGTTGCGGACGTCCTCGCTTTCGGAGGTCGTCAAAAGGCGCATATATTCGGGGAGCGCTTCGCGGCTGGCGCCCAGAAGATTTAAAGCGTACGCAATTTCGTCCTCCGTGCCGCTAAGTAAGGGGATAAGCAGTTTTTCGGGCTTTCTGCTCTCTATGGCGTTGCACAGAAATTCGCTTACCGCAACGCCCTGCTTTAAGTGCGCGCGGAGCTGAGCGACCAGCTGACCGTCGTCCATATCCGCATAGTACTGGTTGGGCGACTTGCCCAGCGACTTGATTACCGTGTCGCCGAAGCGCGCGTACATTTTGGGAATGATGTCCTCCCATTCCTTTTCCCTGTGCTTGTCGGCGTTTTTCTTTACGTACTCGGACAACTTTTCGTCGAACATTCCGTCGAAATCGTAGAGCTTCATTTAACCAACTCCAAAATTGAATTTACTTTTTCCTCGGTAACGCCGAAGAATGAGCATAGCTGTTCGTCCTTTAAACCGCTTTCCTTTATTTCGGAAAACTTCATTATTGCGGCGGCGAGCGCGGGCACCGAGCGGCAAACGTCCAGCTTGCCCTCTCTTTCCAGCCGCGAATATATCTTTTCGGTGGCGGCGCACAGCATAAACGGGTACTCGGGTTCGAGCATTGCAAACCGCGAGAACGCCAGACCGTACGCGCGCAAAAAGGTCCTTTTCTTGGTCTTGCCTATTTCCAGCGGCACGAGCGTGACTTTTTTGTAGAGGTTGCAGACGACCAGTCCGTACTCGCCCTCCCTGTTCTGCTGAACGAGGGCGCTCAGCGCTTCAAGCTTGACGCCGTCCTGCAAAAACGCGTCCAAAAGTATGTCGCGCACGGTATCATCAAGACCGCCCTTTACGGCGCTCATCGCGCCAAGCAGCCTCAACTCGTACGAGCCGTTGTTGTCGCCCTCGTCGAAGCACCAGTGCACCATACCCGTGACGTCCGCCTCCCTGCACAGCTTTTGCGCCTGCTTGTCGGAAAGGCGGCAGAACGCCGTTAAAAAGCTTATATTCGCCTCGCACTCGGCTTTGGGAAGGCGGTAAAAGTATTCTAATGTCTTGCGCTCTTCCGCCTGCTTTTTGGCTTCACCCGTCGCGAGATAGTGCCAGTAGTCCGCAGTGACCGCATTGGGATATACGGTGAGCAGCGTATCGAAAATTTCCAGACCCTTTTCCGCCCTGCCCGAATTGTATGCCGCAACCGCCTTGAAAAATAAGAGCGAACAGTCGTAGGCGAACCTGTCGTCCAGACGCGAGAAGATTGAAAAAGCTTGTTCGTGCATGCCGTTTTCGCAGCATACCGTGGCGATTTTGTAAAGCTCCTCGTCCTCGGTCGGGTTGATGGCAAGCAGCCGCAAGGCAAGCTCCTTTGCCTCCTCGGTTTTGTGCTGCTGGCTCTTGACAGCGGCAAGGGTTGTAAGCGCCTGAACGTTGTCGGGGTCGCGCCTTAAAATGCCAAGGCACTCCTCTTCCGCCTGCTCGTTTCTGTCGCTTATGACGTTGCACATTGCAATATAGTTGCGCGCGGCAAGATATTTTTCGCTTCTTTCGTCAACCTTGTCGAACTCCGCCACGGCGTCGTCGAACTGGTTTTTTTTCATATATTCCACGCCGCTTTCCAGCTCCTCGGAATAGTCCACGAGGTGGGGCGGATAGGCAAACCGCAGCGGCGGCTTTTCGGTCTTTAAAAAGGATTCTATTATTTCCTGCCTGTTCTGGGGGGTCAGCTCGCTGTCCGTTTCCATTAAAAGCTTATTGTAATAGAAGGCGGCAAAGCTGTCCATTCCCATGTTCATAAAGCTTACGGCAATGCCCTCGTAAGCTTCGGCAAGGTCGGCGCCGTCGCCCGCGTAATCGAGGTACTTGAACCAGCCGTTAATGCACTTTTCGTACAGACCCATGTCGTCAAACGCTTCGGCGTACAGCATATAGGAGTCCTCGTCGTTGCCGTTGAGTACCGCGTTTTTATTCAGCATTTTGAGCGCCGCGATATAGTCGTGGTCCTCCACGCAGTCAGCCGCGATGGAGATCAGCCTGTCGGCGCTTAAATCTATTCGGTCCGTCTTGTTCATTTACTTAAAATATTTCCTCTATACGCTTTCTTCCGTATATGTAATCTTTATTGCAATAGTGGCAATGCACCTTTACTTCGCCCTGCTCTTCGCAGATTTTCAAAAGCTCCGCCTTGCCCACCGACGCCAGCACGCCGCGGATTTTTTGCTCCGAACAGTTGCACTTGTATTCGGGGAAGAGCGTCGTGACTTCGCCGCTTACGTAG
>JAIDIR010000287.1 GCA_029052615.1 Clostridia bacterium
CTTTACTATCGACTTGATTAAGTTGGTGTTCTCGGCAAGCAAACGCTCCTTTGCGGCATTGTCGCCCGTCTTTGCATCGCGTATAAGTAAGTTCGTCGTCTCTTGGTCAAGCATTCTCCACTTCCGGTTTAAAGCATTTTACCATATAGACTACGGTGCCCTCGCCCTGAACCGAATTTACACGGAACTCGTCCATGAAAGTCTGCATAATGGTAAAGCCCATGCCGGAGCGTTCGTCGTCTGGCAGCGTCGTGTAAAAGGGCTGAACCGCTTTGTCCACGTCGGGTATTCCCTTGCCCGTGTCGCTGACCTTTATATGTAGACTGTTGTCCTCTATCTCGCACTCGATTGTAATTAAGCCAAGATTGCCCTTGTACGCGTGCACGGTGCAATTGGTAACCGCCTCCGATACCGCCGTTTTGACGTCCGACAGGTCGGACAGCGTGGGGTTGAGTTCAAGACAGAAAGCCGCAACCGCGTCGCGGGCAAATCCCTGGTTGCATGCCAGTGAATAGAATTGAAGTTTTAAATAGTTTCTCGTCATTTTATTTCCGCCCCGTTTACTCCGCCTTGGGTATAAGCGTGTATATGCCGCTTAAATTGAGTATTTTATCCGCCGCAAGGTTGGGCGATTCAACGAACAGCGGAAGCCCCGCGCGCGCCGCTTTTTTGTAGCGCCCGATTAAAAATCCGATGCCCGTGGAGTCCATAAAGGCGACCTCCGACAGGTTGATTATGATTTTCTTTACGCTTAAATTGTCCTCGATAAGCTTGTCGCACTTTTCCCTTACGCTCTGCGCAGAATACTCGTCCATTTCGCCTATAAGCTTTATGTACAGCGCGCCGTGTGCCGTGCCAGATTTAATTTGCATTTTGTGCCTTCCTACCTTTGTTTTTACAAAATATTACTACGGCACGGCTTGAAAATTTTGAAAATTAAGCGCGAATTCCGTCGATTAACGGCGAAAACGACGGTTTGACGGGCTTGAAAAATGCGCCGTGCAAAGCGCAAAAAAAAATGCGTAAAAGACGGGAAAATTACTTGACAAAAAAAATGCGGTATATTATTATATACAAGCATTGTGCGTATGCCGCACGATACTTCTTAGGGCCTTTAGCTCAGTTGGTTAGAGCGGTCGGCTCATAACCGATTGGTCCGCGGTTCGAGTCCGTGAAGGCCCACCA
>JAIDIR010000288.1 GCA_029052615.1 Clostridia bacterium
TTTTAAACTTCTTCATAATTTTGCTCCTTACGTAACAAATACTTTGAGTGTAGGAATTATATCACACTTTTTTTGTAATTTCAATACTTTTCGTCAAAAAAGTTTAAAATAGTGCTAAAAAATACACCAACCACTATATATTGTGGTTGGTGCGTGCATTTATTTGGCTTTTTTCTTTTTAAGCATCTTTTTAAGCGAAGTGTGGTGTTCCTCCCCCGCCATAAGCTGATATAAATTCCTGTGGTGCGCGCCCCAGGTTATTATATTCAAAAGCAACAGGAACATAAACGTCAGCACTATGAACACGTTGGAAAGGTTTTCGGTATAGCGCAGGGTGAAGATTACCGCCTGCCATATGGTGAACGCGGCAACGCCCAAAAGCGAGCCCATTGACCCCCACTCCGTAAAGCCGACGTAGACGAACAGCAGTATGAACAGCGCAAGACCGACGAACGCGAACCACCACGTTTCGCACGCGACGGCGCACCATAAAAGCCCTATGGTCGTGGAAATGCCCTTGCCGCCCTTGAACTTCATGGTCACGGGGAAAACGTGACCGATGAGCGCGAATATCGCGTAGAAATAGCGCATAAAGTCGGAAACTATTATTTCCGTGCCCGCAAAGCGGTAGTTTCGGAAAACGAGATACGCCACCAGCATGGGAATTGCGCCCTTTAAGCCGTCGCAAAAGAAATTGACAAGCCCCACCTTTAAGCCGTAGCGGCGCGAAACGTTCATTGCGCCGGGGTTGCCGCTGCCGACGTGGCGTATATCGTCGTGCTTGAATTTGGAAATGAGAATTGCAAAGTTGAAGCAGCCCATAAAGTAGCTGACTATTGCGCCGACTACCAGCCAGTACCAGCTTTGCGAAAGGTAAAATTCCTGCATATCAGTCCGCCTTTTTCTCCCTTGTGACTATGCGTATGGGCGTGCCCGAAAAGTCGAAAGCTTTTCTTATGGAGTTTTCCAGAAATCTTTCGTACGAAAAGTGCATTAAGGTGCCGTCGTTGACGAACAGCACGAACGTGGGCGGCGCAACCGATACCTGCGAGGAATAGTAAACGCGCAGCCTTCTGCCGTTGTAGGAAGGCGGCTCGTTGGCGCGCACCGTGTCCGAAATGAGGTCGTTGAGCGTGCCCGTCGGGATGCGGAAGTGCGCGTTTTCGTACACCTCGTCCACCACCTTCATTATCTTTTCGGCGCGCTGACCGGTCTTTGCCGATACGTACACCGACTTGAAATAGTCCATAAATTTGAGGTCCTCTTTAAGCTTGTCCTCGAACTTGTTTATGGTGTTGGTGTCCTTTTCGATTAAATCCCACTTGTTCATTACCACGACCGAGGGTTTGCCCTGCTCGTGTACGTAGCCGATTATTTTGGTGTCCTGCTCGGTAAGCCCCTCGGAGCTGTCGACCACAAGCAGGCAGACGTCGGCGCGGCGCACCGCGTCGAACGCACGCATGACCGAATAATATTCAACGTCGTCCTCGACCTTGGCTTTTTTGCGGATGCCAGCCGTGTCAATTATGGTGTAGTTTTTGCCGTCGTAGGTGAATTTTGTATCAATGGCGTCGCGCGTGGTGCCCGCAATGTCGGTGACGATAGAACGCTCGAAGCCCAGAAGGCGGTTGACGATACTGCTCTTGCCCGCGTTGGGTTTGCCCACGACCGCGATTTTTAAGCTGTCGTCCTCTTCCCCGACGTTCTTTTCGAAGTAGCTTACGCACTCGTCCAGCACGTCGCCGATGCCCTTGCCGTGCTCGCTGGATACGGGGTAGGGCTCGCCTAAGCCGAGGGAATAGAACTCGAAAACCTTTTCTTCGGAATATTCGTCAATCTTGTTTACGACGACGATGACGGGCTTTTTGCTCTTGCGGAGCATATCCGCCACGTCGTAGTCGGACGTGGTTAGCCCCTCCTTTCCGTCCACGAAAAAGAGTATGACCTGCGCGGTGTCGATTGCCACTTCCGCCTGCTTTTTGATGTGCTTCCACATCAGGTCGTCGCTTTTAAGCTCTATGCCGCCCGTGTCGACAAGCGAAAAGTTCCTGCCGCGCCACTCCGCGTCGGCATACAGCCTGTCGCGCGTGACCCCCGGT
>JAIDIR010000289.1 GCA_029052615.1 Clostridia bacterium
CCCGGGGTCATTATTAGTATAGCCGTCGTTTGTAAGGACTCCTGCCTTAACGTAGTCGGAATTGAGCGTAGGCAGATATGCGTCCATATATACGTCGTCGCGAAGCATAATGCCGAACGCCGCCTGCTTATATGACGCACTTGTATCAAAAGCCGTAATCTTTGCGTGAACGCTTATCGTGAAGTCGTCGTTTGTCGAAAGCTGGGTGAAGATTGCACCTATGCCGTCCTGTCCGCTTTCGATTTTGCCGTTGCCCTTGGCTGCCTTAATTGAGTAAGTGCCATCGGAATAGGTCATCTTGAAGTGGTTCTCCGTGACAGTTTCTGTTCCGACATTGCCCATTGCCGCCTTATACCAGCCGTCGTTCAGAAGTCTGTCGGCATTGTTATCGGGATTGAAGGGAACATACCCTTTCCTCACGAAGTCCTGCTTGATTGCGTCAACATACTCGGCTTCCTTGGTGGGCTTAACAATATCGGTTTTGACGATTGAGGATAACGAAGTAGTCTTTAAAGCGTTCGCCAATTCGTATGCAACAGCCTTTGCGCCGAACTTGTTTATGTGAGTGCCGTCTATGCCGTCTATCTCTTCCGTTCCATCGTAGCTGCCTGCCGCCTTGATTTCTCCCGTATAGGAGCTGTGAGCATGGAAATACTTGGCGTCTTCGCCCGCTGCTATCCAAAGATTCTTGGTCAAAGTGGTCAAATCGACTACGGTCGTCTCGGTTTCCTCGCCCAATTCCTTCAACGCTTCGGGATAATTGCCGTACTGCGTGTCGTGAATAGTGTTGCCCGTGTAAGTACCGTTTGCGTTATATCTCGTTATGGGCGTGCAGAGAATGGGCGTTGCTCCTCTGTGCTTTGCAAGCTTTAAATAGTTTTCGTTGAGAATATACTTCCAGGAGTCGCCCCTGTCGGTTACGGGGTCGGTCGTGTTGCCCGCGGGGTCGCCGAAACGGTTAGTCTCCAACTTTTCATCGTTATGACCAAAACCGATAATAAGATAATCGCCCTCACCAATCGAGTTGACGAGCGTCTGATAAGCAGGCTCGCCCATAAGGCTTACCGCGCTTCTGCCCGACATAGCGAGGTTGACGATTTTATCGCTCGTATAATTGAGGTACTCGTGAAGCTGAGTGCCGTAGCCGTAGCGGGGTAAAAATCTCTCATCAAGTTTGCCCTGCCCTATGGAAGCTTCGTAATCGCAAACCGTGGAATCGCCAACGACGTAGATTTTGCTTACGCCGTCGTCGGTAAAGCCGTTATCCGTTCCGTCCCACCCTTTTAAAGTCGTAGCTACGGGATTGTGATAATCGCAGATATCGCACGTTACTTTATGTAAATTATAGGTATGCGTATGCTCTTCGGGAGTCGGTGTCGGGGTGGGCGTGGGCGTAGGATTAGGATTTCCCTGCTCAACCTTGCGCTCATAGTTACAGTCGTTACAGGTGGTGTCCTTATCGTCGTCGTAAACGTGGTCCTTCTTTTCGTCGTGCTCGTCGGGATGGCAGGTCGCGATATGGTAGTGACCGCTGCCGTCCTCCGCCGCCGTCCATTTTTCCTCGTAGGTGTGTTTATGGGCACAGCCGGCAAGCACGCCGCCGGCCATAACCAGCGAAACAAACACGGGTATTGCTTTTTTGATATTCATTTTAATTCTCCCCTTTTTTTATTTCCTAATTATTATAGTATGCGGAACGAATTTTGTCAATAGACAAATTAATTGAGAATTACGTCCTTCAAGCTGTCGTACTTGTTTAAAGCGGCGCGGCGCAGGTCTGTCGTATCGAACGCGCCCGAAAACGCGTCATCCGAAATAGCCTTTGCCGTGAACACCGCCGAAACGGGAAAGCGCAGATTTTTCAGCTCGGTTAAAATTCTGCCGCTCTGCCGCGTGCCCATAAAGTCGCCGCCGCCCCTCAGCTTCAGGTCGAACTCGGCAATGGCAAAGCCGTCCGA
>JAIDIR010000029.1 GCA_029052615.1 Clostridia bacterium
ATTTAAAATGTTATATAACACCGCTTTTGAGAATTTTTAACAACTATTTATGTTGCAAATTCGCAATATCGTCAAATATAACGCATTTAGTTAAAAACCCGCTAATTTTCCTGCGTAACCTCTTCTGCATCAACGACGGTCGCCGTTTCCGCAGTTTCCGCCGTCGCCGCAGTGGTCGCACCGACCTCTATCATATTTCCGTGCTTGTCGTACTTTTCGCCGACCAGCGCGGGAATAAGGAAGCGGTATAAATACTTGCCCTTGCACCAGTCGATTGCAAGAACCACGCTGAACACAACCGAAGTTACGAAACAGAATATCAGGTCATACATCGTATCGAACAAGCCTATATCCAGATAGCCGTCCAGTACCAGCGTCTGTCCGTTGCCGTACTCTATTATGGTCTTGGTAATGCCGTTGATTTCCACCGTGTGCAGGTTGTCGTAAGGGTCGTGCAGGAAGAACGAATGGAAATGGTGAACAATCGTATCCTGCTGCATATCCATAGTATGAAGAATGGTGTCGCCCGTAAACTCGTAAATTTCCCACGCAATGGAAAGTATCATTGCAAAGCCCAGCCCGAACAGCACGCAGGCGATAACGCCCTTATACGTCTTGGGCGCGCCGATAAGCGACTTTATTAAAACTATTCCCATTATGCCGAACACTATGCCCCAAGCCGCGTGCAGAATATCGTCCAGCACGGGAATCAAGCCGTAGAAATTGTAGCTTGCGCCAAGGAAACAGAACAGCAGGAAGAGCAGCATAAACACCGTGTAGCCGTAAGGCACGCGCGCGTTGAGCGTGTATTCCGCAAAGTAAAACACGAACGCGCAAGCCATAAACCCGATTGCGATGGGAATATCGCGGTACTGCCCTATACATATAAAATATACGACCGACGCAAGGCAAAATCCCACGTACGCGCACATTATTATAGTAAGCGGAATATCCTTGATACGCTGCTTTGCATATTCTTTAACCGTCGGACGGTTTGTGTTTCTTATCTTTTTTTCTTTGACTTTAGGCATTTCGGGAATTATTCCTTATTATTTAATAGTAGGTAGCCACCGCCTCTTCGGGGGGAAGAGGGTCGCATTTTTCAATACTCTGCGCGGTGAGAACGGGTCCTTCCTTGCGGTAAACGGGGCTGTATTCCAGGCTGACCTTGGCAACCACGTTAAACCAGTCCTTGGTGTTCACGCCGCTTATAAGTCCGCCCGTCTTTAACGCAAAACCGTCGTATGCGATATCCGCCTCGCAGCAGGTCATAATGAACCTGCCGATAATCACGACGTCCGACGGCAGCTTTTTGGACACCGCCGCCATACCCTTGAAGCTTACCGTCTTGCCGACGTACTGCTCGGTCTTTTCGGAAAGGTCGCGGTAGAAGAGCGCAAAGTCCTTGTCCTCTATCTCCACCACGGGCGCGTCGACGTCAAAGGGCATGGGGTCCTCTATCTCGTCGTACTCCACCTTGCCGCCGATATATTCGTAAACTATGTCGGGGCGGCGCGAAATTCCGCGCACTACCTTGTGATATTCCATCTTTTCGTACTCGCCCTTGAAGCGGTTGAATACGACCATCTGCGTCATGTTGACCTTGTCGAACACGAGCTGGCGCATATTTTTGTTGTAACTTAAAAAGGTCGCGCCGTCGAAAAAGGTCATCATCTGGTTGATTACCCAGCTTTCAGGCATTGCGTCGAAAAACTGCTGCAATAGCCATGTGCCGTTGTACTCCACGACTACGCGCTGCGCCCTGTTTTTGCGCGTCAGGTAATAAAGGTTGCCCTCGTTTAAGTCCTCGGGCTTTTCTATGCGCTCGATTGCCACGTTTTTAACCTTGAACTTTTCGGGCGCGTATTCCTCCTCGCCCTCTTCGCAGATTAAAAGCATGGTGCGCTCGCCCGTTTCCATGCGCGGGTCCTCAAGCGTTTCCTGTATGAATTTGGTCTTCCCCGAGTCAAGAAACCCGAGGAAAAGGTAGACTGATATATCACTCATTGTTCTTTAATAAAATTCCCTCGCGTTAGAAGCGAGCAAGACAAGGCGCGTGAGCACCGACCGCAGGGAGTGTACACAGAAGTACACGACCAAGGCGGCGCGGAACGCAACGCCGTATTGCGACGCTTATGGCGCGAGCTATACTCTGAACAGCTCTTTCAATTCTTCTTCGTCGAGCTTACTGCCGATTACGCACAATCTGCCCGTATACTCGGCAGAGCCGTATCGAACGTTTACCTCGCCGGGCACGTAATCGAAGTGTATCCACTTGCCGTCCTGCGCGGCAACTATTCCCTTTGCGCGCAACACCGTGCCGAAGCGCGTGCCGTCCGAAAGCTCCGCAAGCGCGGCTTCAAGCCCCTCGACGGTGAACTTTGCGGAAGTTTCCACGCCCCAGCTGGAAAATACGTCGTCCGCGTGGTGATGGTGGTGATGCTCGTGTTCATGGTCGTGATGGTGACAATGACCGTGTTCGTGCTCTTCCTCGTCGTGGTCGTGGTGGCAGCAATGGTGCTCTTCCTCGTCATCATGGTGATGATGGCAATGTCCGTGTTCGTCTTCTTCGTCGTGGTCGTGATGGTGACAGCAGTGACCGTGCCCGTGTTCTTCGTCATGGTCGTGGTGACAGTGGTGTTCCTCTTCGTGAGTAAGCTTTTCAAGCTCGCTTTCCAGAGTGGATGCGTGCTCCATAGCCTCCAGAATCTGTTTACCGTCCAGCAAATCCCACGCCGTGGTTACTACGGTTGCGCCCGAATTGTGCTCGCGCACGAGCTTTAAAGCGGTTGCAAGCTTTTCCGCGCTTGCAACGTCTACGTGGCTGAACACTATGCACGCGGCGCTTTCAATCTGGTCGTTGAAAAATTCGCCGAAATTCTTCATATAAATTTTGCACTTGTTGGCGTCCACGACTGCGGTAAGCGAGTTGATTTTGCAGTCCGCAAGGTCCGCCCTTTCAACCGCCCTGACGACGTCCGAAAGCTTGCCCACGCCCGACGGCTCGATTAAAATGCGGTCGGGGTTGTACTCGGTTTTGACCTTTTTCAAGGCCT
>JAIDIR010000290.1 GCA_029052615.1 Clostridia bacterium
ACTCCATACCGAGGCGCATAATGAGCGAGTTCATAACCGACCTGCCGTCGTCCGAAAGTGCCACTGCGCCAGCCTGCGCCATTTTGCCTATATCGGCGAGAGTTTCGCCCTTTTCGCCCTTGGTAATCGCGCCGATGGGGTGAACCTTGCAGAGGTTGACTTCGCTTGCGCGCGTTTTGATATACTTGACCACCACCGCGTTATCGCACACGGGGTCGGTGTTGGGCATACAGCAAACCTGCGTCACGCCGCCCGCAACCGCCGCCCTGGAGCCGCTTTCTATGTCTTCCTTGCCCTCGTATCCGGGCTCGCGTAGGTGAACGTGCATATCAATTATGCCGGGGAATACCGTCTTGCCGCTTGCGTCTATTACCTTACACTTACCTTCGGGCTCTATTTTTTTGCCGAGTTTGACTATTTTTTTATCTTCTATTAAAATATCCAGCTTTTCAACGCCGTTTAAAAGAACGACCTCGCCGCCGCGTATCAACGTTTTCATACATGCGCCTCCCTGTATTCGGACAGCAGCTTGAGCGCCGCCATTCTTACGGCAAGTCCGCTCGTCACCTGGTCCTCTATTCTGCTTCTGTCGCCGTCTATCAGCGCGGGGGTGAGTTCCACTCCGCGGTTTACGGGACCGGGGTGAAGCACGACTGCGTTTTTGTCGGCGTATTTAAGCACCGCGTCGTTCACGCCGTAGAAGCGCGAATACTCCGAAAGCGACGGGAACAGACCACCCGACTGCCTTTCGAGCTGAATTCTAAGCCCCATTACGGCGTTTGCGCCCTCCACGCACTCCTCTCGTGAAGTCGCAATATGTGCGCCCAGCTCGTCAAAGCCCTTGGGAATGAGCGTTTTGGGAGCGTAAACCCAGACCTCAGCGCCCATTTTGGTCAGTCCGAACAGGTTGGACTTTGCCACTCTGCTGTGCTTGATGTCGCCCAAAATCGCCACCTTGATGCCCTTTAACGTGCCCAGCTGTTCGTGCATGGTCAGCATATCTAAAAGCGCCTGGGTCGGGTGCTCGTTCATTCCGTCGCCGCCGTTGAGTATGGAGCAGCCGACGGTCTTTGCAAGCAGCGCGGGCGCGCCGCCCATGGGGTGGCGGATTGCTATGAAATCGGTCTCCAACGCCTGAAGCGTCTTGCCCGTGTCTATAAGCGTTTCGCCCTTCTGCACCGAGCTGGAAGCCGCAGCGATGTTTATTTCGGTTGCGCCGAGGTACTTGCCCGCAAGCTCGAACGACGAACGGGTGCGCGTGCTGTTTTCGTAAAAGAGCGTGACCAAAGTCTTGCCCTTTAAGAGGTCAAAGCTCTTCCGTCCGCTTTTCAGCAGTCCTTTCATCTCTTCGGCGGTATCTAAAATCAGCGTGATTTCTTCCGCCGTGATATCCCTTAATCCGAGTAAATCCTTTGATTTGAGCATAAGTGAAGTTTTTCCTTGCTTTGGTTTTCGGCAGTAAAAAAGCGGATACTGTGCCGTTGAAACGATTTTTCAATCGTCCGTGCGACAGTAATTCCGCCATCTTTTAAAAGTTATGAAGTTTCGCCGAACACGCTTCTTCTTGCGTAAACGGCAATTTTTAAAGCTTTCATTTTGCCTAAACCTTTATTTTTTCAAAAGTATATCACACCTTATAAAT
>JAIDIR010000291.1 GCA_029052615.1 Clostridia bacterium
GTTATTAACTTTTATACTTTTGATATGTAGTGTATTTGCGTTTGGCGGGTGCGGACTGTTCGGAGGATTTTTAGATACTGACGAGAGCGCATCAAAGAAAAAAATGGAACAGCTTTTGACTTCCGTTCAAAACGGAAACAAAGCCGAAATAAAATCGTTGTTTGCGCCCAATAAAATAGCGGATATCGAAGATTTCGACGGCGATATCGACGACTTGCTTGCCTATTACGACGGCAAATACGAAACCTTTAAAGGGGTGTCGGGGACGAACGATTACAAAGACCACGGACTGGTGACTAAGCATTACAATATGTCGTACGACGTGACTACGGCGCAGACCGTTTACCGCTTTGCGATTATCTGGTACGTTGAGGATACGGGCGATAAGAATAACGTCGGGATTTGGTCTTTGAACGTTATCAAATACGCCGACGACCTTAACCAAAGTATGGCGTACGGCGGTGACGGCTCTTGGTCAAGCGGTATTCATTTGGGCGAGCCTTACGCTTTTTCGTATCTGGATAAATTGACTTACCTTGTTCAAAACGCAGACCGCGCGGGTATTAAGGAATTATTTGCGAAGAATAGAATATCCGATATTGTAACCATTGACGAAAGTATAGACAATTTGATTTCTTATTTTAAGGGGCAGAATAGCGGATTTTATTCGAATAAAGAAATTAAAAGAATGGACGAGAAAAACGGCTGTTCCGAAGTTTGCTATTACGAATTGTCTTACGATATCAATACGACGGCGAAAGACGATATAAGTACGATAGCGGGCAGATACCGTACGTGCGCAAAGTGGTGCGTCAAAGACACGGGCAACGATGGAAACGTGGGTATATGGTCGTTTTATATCACCGAGGTTAACGAAGATTTCGTTGCGCAATCTTCATACTGGGGCGACGGTAAGTGGACCGACGGTATACACATAGAAAACGTTTAAAAAGGTGAATTATGCGAATTAAAAAAATATTATTATCGTTATTAACTTTTGTGTTTTTAATATGTAGTACGCTTGCGTTTAGCGGGTGCGCAAACGATAACGAAGAGCTTATTGAAAAAATCGAGCAGTTGCAGGAGCAGGTGGAAGACTTGCAAAAGCAGTTAAACGACCAAAGCAAAAAGTTGGACGAGCTCGTTCAAAAAAGCTATAAGGGTGAATTCTATTCGTTGTGGACGGCGTTCGATAAAGGATTTATTACGGAAACGCAAATTAAATGCGTATCTTATTACGCTTACAACCACTCCGTATACGAGGTTGCGCCCGATGAGGAAAACTGGCGCGACACACTTACTTGGAAGGAAATAGAGTTTACGCCGACCGTACCGCTGAAAGATTTAAGCGAAAATATGGAGCGACATATAAAGACGGTATATTATAACTATAACATAGAAATGCAAGAACGCGGTTTAACGGTGGACGACGTGATTTTACATTGTTACGGCTTGTATAACGGCAGGTATTACGTGGTGAAAATTACCCCGCGAGACGTCGCATATACGGCAGAGGTGAATTTCTTCCGTTACGGTAATACGGTAATATGGG
>JAIDIR010000292.1 GCA_029052615.1 Clostridia bacterium
GCTTGTTGGTCTTAAAAAAATTTCTGACGCAAAATTATATCGCATGGAAAATTGAGTATATAATAAATATAACGCCCGTGCGCGAAAAATACCGTTAATTGCGGTATATATGCGCACCAAAGGCAAAAAAACGGAGCCTGATATGCTTAAACAAATTAACGTTGCCGCTGGCGGAAGCCTGCTTGACGGACTGATAAGCGAAGCGCTTAAAAACCGTCTTCCGGTTTTACCGTCCGCCCCCGATACGGGCGTTTACGCGCGCGCTTTCGAGGATAAGGATCTGGTGTCGACCTGCCTGTGTCTTTTCGAAAACGACCTGAACGTAAGCCGCACCGCGGGCAAGCTTTATATGCACCGCAACACGCTCATTTACAGAATTGCAAAACTCAAAAAACTTACGGGGCTGGACGTCTGCAAGTTTTCGGACGCCGTGACTTTTATAATCTTGTACCGTTGTTATATGAAGGAGGCGGGGCTTAAATGAAAGGCAAGAAAGCGTTAAAAATTTTAGTGACCGTGGCGGTTGCGGTAGTCATTGCCGTTGCGGCGTTTTTCTGCGGCTTTATCACGTCGCGCTTAACGCGCAGCAGACAGGCGGCGTCCTTCGACTGGGCAATCAGAACCATAAGGAAAAATTACTATCAGGATATTCCGTCCGACGATATTTTAAGCGGCACTTTAAAGGACGTTGCCGCGCGGTATCTCGATATTTATTCGGACTATTACACCGCCGAGGAATACAAGGCGATAACGGCTTCAAACCGCGGCAGCAAGAGCGGCGTGGGCATAAGCTACGCCTACGTTCCGTCGGGCACGCACCCTTCGGGCAAGAGCGGAATTTTAATAGAAAGCGTCGTGGGCAATTCCCCTGCGTACAGAAGCGGATTGCGAGCGGGCGAATTCGTGACGGCGGTGGAGCGCGGTTCGCAGACGACTGAATTCACTTCGAGCGAAAGCTTTGCAACCTGTATCGATTCTTTAGCCGACGGCGAAAAATTCACGTTCGTTACCGACTGCGGCGAGCACGAGCTTGCAAAGAGCGAATATACGGCAAGCTACTGCACGATGAGTACTTCCACCGCGCAGTGGAGCGTCGTTTACGATTCGGACGGGGCGAACGTTAAAAAGCACGACGTGGCAATAGAGTATCTGCCCGACGTATCGGATTATATCATAAAAGAACAAATT
>JAIDIR010000293.1 GCA_029052615.1 Clostridia bacterium
TACTTTGGGTATCCACCCCGCCCAATTTTTAAGGAGAACACGCAATGGAAAACAATAACATTATCGAGCTTATAAACGTCAGAAAGGAATTCGACGACGAGACCGTAGCCGTCGATAACTTTAATCTTGAAGTTAAAAAGGGTGAATTCGTCACGTTTTTGGGACCGTCCGGCTGCGGCAAAACGACCACTTTGCGTATGATTGCGGGCTTCGAATTACCCACTTCGGGCGAGATTTTACTGAACGGCGAGGATATAAGTAAGCTTCCGCCCAACAGACGCCCCGTAAATACGGTGTTCCAGAAATACGCCCTCTTCCCCCACCTGAACGTCTATGAAAACATAGCTTTCGGGCTGCGCCTTAAAAGGACGGAAGTCACCGTTAAAGATAGAAAAGGCAATGAGCGCATAAAAAAACAAAAGCTCGGCAAAGCCGAAATTGACGCTAAAGTTAAAAAGGCGCTTGAAATAGTTGACCTTGAGGGATTTGAAAAGCGTAGCGTTTCCACCCTTTCGGGCGGACAGCAACAGAGAATTGCCATTGCGCGCGCAATAGTCAATCAACCCGAAATACTTCTTTTGGACGAACCTCTCGGCGCGCTCGATTTAAAGATGCGCAAGGAGATGCAGATCGAGCTTAAAAATATGCACAAAAAACTGGGCATTACATTTATTTACGTAACGCACGACCAGGAAGAAGCTTTGACGATGTCGGATAAAATCGTCGTAATAAACGACGGCGAAATTCAGCAGATTGGCACTCCCACAGAGATTTATAACGAGCCGATTAACACTTTCGTTGCCGACTTTATAGGCGAAAGCAATATTTTTAACGGCACGGTAACGGGCAAATTGAAGGTTAAATTCTGCGGAGCTACCTTTAACTGTCTGGACGATTTTGAAATAAACGATATGGTCGACGTGGTAGTTCGTCCCGAAGATATTAAAATCTGCGCACCCTCCGAAGGTCAGCTGAAGGGCACGGTAATTTCAACCGTGTTCAAGGGCGTGCACTACGAAATTACAGTGCAGGTCGGCAAATTCGAAATAGTTATTCAAAGCACCTCCTGCGCGGAAGTCGGCGCAAAAATCGGTATGAGAATCGAGCCAGACGGTATTCACCTGATGCGCAAGGTCTATACGGTAAACAAATACATAGGCACGATAACCAAAAACAACACGGTTGAATTCGGCGACGGTGAATTCGAGTGCGACGTTACGCAGCTCTATCCCGGCTCCACTCTCGACGAGGAGGGCTATTTAATCACCGCACAGGGCGAAAGGATAGACCTTACCGACGTTGAAGTCGAGGTTGAAATCGACACGCACGACATTGAGATGAGCGACGACAAGACCGCGGGCGGCGCCGTGGGTACGATTATTTCCATGATTTACAAGGGCGACCACTACCGCTATATCGTGCGTACAGAGGAGAACGAAGAAGATTACGTTCTGTCCTGCCCCGATTTGTGGAACACAGACGACACCGTCAGCCTCGTGATTGCAAAGGACAAGATTAAGCTTAAATTAAAGGCGACGGAGGAAACAAAGTGAAACTCAAACTCCGTTTTTCAAGAAGCCAGCTATGCCTGCCCTACGCGGTTTTTCTGATACTGTTCGTAATTGCGCCGCTGCTCGTAATCGTGTATTACGCATTTACCAACGGTCAGGGCAAGTTTACGTTTGACAATTTTGTAAACTTTTTTGCCAACAGCAATACTATCGGCACGCTTTTATACAGTCTGTTGCTTTCGCTGACGACTACGGTAATCTGTCTTTTAATTGCATACCCCACCGCCTATATTCTGGCGCGCAGCGGATTTAAAAAGCAATACGTGCTGCTGATGCTGTTTATTTTGCCCATGTGGATAAACTTCACTTTGCGCATCACGGCGCTCAAGGAGGTTTTGTCCGTTCTAGAAGGAAACATCTCGCTTCATCCTTTCCTTAATTCGGTTATAGGCATGACATACGACTTCTTGCCGTTTATGATTTTGCCGCTGTATACTTCCTTTCTTAAGCTGGATAAAAATCTTATGGAGGCGGCGTCCGACCTCGGCGCAAATAAATTCATAGTATTCCTGCGCGTGACCCTGCCCCTTTCAGTTCCAGGAATTGTTTCGGGCATAACCATGGTGCTTCTGCCCTCCATGACCAACTACGTCGTTCTGGATATGCTTTACAACAGCACCTATATAATGGGCAGCCTTATCGGCAGTTATTTCAGCGCTTACGACTGGCACAACGGTTCTATGATTTCGCTGGTGCTCCTGATTATTATTTTTATCGTAACTTTGGTAACCAACAGATTCAGCGATAAGGACAGCGATTCAAGGAGGACGGTTTTATGAAAAAAGCTTTTTCATGCGTCTGGCTTGGTATCATACTCGCTTTGACCTACCTTCCCATTCTTATTATTGCGGTTTACAGCTTCACCGACGCGAATATGGTCGGCGGCAGCATATCTTCGGGGTCGTTTGAAAACTATATTAACCTGTTCAAAAACGACGAACTGCGCAATATGATTTTCGGGACCGTACTGCTTGCCGTAGGCTCCGCACTGCTTGCAACCATTCTGGCAACCCTCGGCGCAATAGGCGCGCACTATTCCAAGCGCACGCCCAGAGCCGTGCTGAACGTTGCAAATCAGGTCCCCGTCGTAAACGCTGACGTCGTAACCGGTTTTTCGGTATGCGTACTGCTGATAATTCTGCTGGGCATCGGGAAGGATACTTTCGTTCCGCTCGTAATCGGTCACGTGGTGTTATGCGCACCTTTCGTATACCTTTCGATAATACCCAAGCTCAAGCAACTTGACAACAATCTTTACGAAGCGGCGCTGGATTTGGGCGCAACGCCAGCGCAGGCGCTGTTTAAGGTGGTTTTACCCCAGCTTATTCCCGGAATACTTTCGGGCTTTATGCTTGCGGTAACGCTGTCGCTTGACGACTATTTTATAACGACGTACACCAAACCTTCAACTTTCGATACGATAAGCACTTACGTGGTTAATGCAACCAAGGGCAGTCAGACCGAGGTCAAAACGGCGCTTTGGGCGCTGAGCACCCTTATCTTTTTGCTCGTCGTAATAATCGTAGTGGTAATGAACGTGCTTTCGGCACGGCGCAAGGAGAAAACAAAGAAGTGAAAAAACTGCCTAAATTATTATGCACGGCGGCAGCCGCAGGCGCTCTTGCCTTTGCCACGCTTCCCCTCTCCGCGTGCGCTAAAAACTCCAACGAACTCGTTTTGCGCGTTTCCAGCTGGGAAGAATATATCGACCTTGGCGACTGGGATGACGACGAGCTTATAGATATAGAAAACCCTTACGACCCCGAAGCGGGCGGAATTATCGGCGTAAACAGTATGGTCGACGACTTTACCGAGTGGTTCAACGGCGGCGACTACGGCTTTAAAGTCAAGGTTGAATACTCGACTTTCGGCACCAACGAGGACTTGTATAACCGCCTTAACCTTGGCGATAAATACGACCTCGTTTGCCCCTCCGACTATATGATTATGCAGCTTATGCGTGAGGACAAACTGCAAAAATTTTCGAACGGATTTTTTGACCGAAATCAGCCCGACAACTACTATGCAAACAACGTATCCGAGTTCATCACCGAAAAATTTGAAGAATTCGGTGGCAACGAGTACGCGGCAGGTTATATGTGGGGCACGACGGGCGTCGTTTATAACCCTGAAAAAGTTGACGTTGAGGACGTTAAAACCTGGAATATTTTAAGGAACGAAAAGTACGCAAGACAAGTTACTATTAAAGATAACGTTCGCGACTCCTACTTCCCCACCCTCGGGATATTAAACGCCGAGCAACTGATTTCCGGCGAGGGCAATCCCGACGAACTGCTAAACGACACGGACGACCAAACGATTGAAGCCGCCTTACAGATTTTAAAGGAAATCAAGGAAAACGTTTACTCCTTTGAAACGGATAGCGGCAAAGCCGATATGATAACGGGCAAAGTAGTTGCCAACTATCAGTGGTCGGGCGATGCGGTGTTTATTATGGACGAAGCTGAAGCCGACGACAGCAACCCCACCGAGCTTTGGTATTCCGTGCCCGACGAATGTACAAACCTTTGGTTTGACGGCTGGATTATGCTTAAAGACGGCATAGACGGTGACGAACGCAAACAAATTGCCGCTGAAGCATTCGTAAACTTTTTGTCAAGACCGGACAACGCAATTCGCAATATGTATTACATAGGCTACACCTCCGCCATTGCCGGCGATACCGTACACGATTACCTTGACTGGAATTACGGCTTAGACATAGACGACGAAACCGAAACGGAAACAGAAATTTACTACTATGACGTTTCAAACTTTTTCGGCAAAGGCGCCGCACCGATTATCGTTGACCGAGCCACTCTTGAAATAGGCGACGACGGCGAAATAAACCGCGGCAGACAGTTATTTACGCAATATCCCCCTGAAAACGTTACCAAAAGAAGCGTTATAATGGAAGACTTCGGCGACAGACTTTCTGAAATCAATCAGATGTGGATAAACGTAAGATGTCTGGACGTTAAAGATTTTGATCCCGCCGTCGTGTGGTCGGTCGTTGCAATAGTGCTTGCAGGCGCGGTTGCGATATGCTTATACAAGTTCCGCTATCAGATATTTTACAGACGTAAAGAAAATAAAGCCTGACGAAGCTAAGCCCCGCGCTGAAAGCGCGGGGCTTATAC
>JAIDIR010000294.1 GCA_029052615.1 Clostridia bacterium
GGTCGTAGTCGACGGCAACTATGTTTTCGTCCTGATACTCGGTTTTAAGCGTGCGCACCACGCCCTTGCCAGCAATGTGGTTGGGCAGACAACCGAAGGGTTGCGCGCATACTATGTTGCCCACTCCCGTTTCGGCAAGCGCCGCCATTTCCGCCGCAATAAGCCAACCTTCGCCCATCTTCACGCCCTGGTTTATAACCTTATCCGCACACATGCGCAGATGTTCAAAGTCGTGTATGGGCTCGAAACTGCTGTATTTTTCCAGATACGAAATAATCTTTTTCTGCTTTTTGTGCAGTATTCTGTACAAGAATTTATTTGCCTGCCAGAAGAAGCCCTTCTTGCCGTAGAAATAGCCGTCGTTAATGTTGTTGACTATGCAGTACAGCACGAAGTCCATAAGCGCGGGAACGACGGGCTCGCAGTCCTCGGAAAGCAAAAACTTTTCAAGATTGTTGTTGCCGAGGTAAGCGTACTTGACGTAGATTTCGCCGACTATGCCGACGCGCACCTTTTCTTCCTTTTTGCGCTTTACCGCGTCGAACGCACAGATAATATCACGGTTAATCTTTTTGAATTTTTTGTAGCGCTTGGTTTTAAAGCTCTGCGTAATTTCCCTGACAATGCGGTCGCGCACGAAATCGCTTGCGCCCTCTTCCTCCTCATACGGCTTGGTCTGGTTGTAGCACCACATAACCGTATCGCCGTAGAAAATGGCGTAAACGAGCTTGAGCATAAGCTTTAAGCTCATGGGGAAAGAGCTGTCCTTTTCCAGTCCCGAAAAGTTAACCGAAACAACGGGCACTTTGGGGAACTCGGCTTTGAGCGCACGGCGGATGAGCGGTATGTAGTTGGAAGCCCTGCAACCGCCGCCCGACTGCGTGATAAGCACGGCGGTATGGTCGAGGTCGTATTTGCCGCTTTTGAGCGCGTCGATATACTGACCCACCACGCACAGACAGGGATAACACGTATCGTTGTGCACGTGCTTCAGCCCCTCGTCAATGACCGTGCGCGAGTCGTTTTTGAGTATCTCCACGTCGTAGCCTTCCTGCTTTAACAGCTCCTCGATTATGGCGAAATGCCAAGGGAGCATATCGGGAATAAGAATCTTGTGCGTGGTTTTATATTCGTCCTTCCACTTGGGATAGTCGTCGGTATAGTCGACGGTTTTAATCTCTTCCATAAAGTCAGTTACCGCCCTTCTTACGTTTGCTTTCCTCGATTGCCGCAAGCATACTTCTCAGCCTGATTTTAACAACGCCGAGGTTGTTTATTTCGTCAATCTTGATTTGCGTGTACAGCTTGCCGTTCTTTTCCATTATGGAGCGCACTTCGTCGGTGGTGATTGCGTCTATGCCGCAGCCGAACGAAACGAGCTGAACGAGGTTTATATCGCCGTGTTCGCAGCAATATTGCGCCGCTCTGTACAGGCGCGCGTGATAGGTCCACTGGTTGAGAACGTTTACCTTTACCCTTTCAGCCTTGTCGAAAACGGCGTCCTCCGAGAGCACCGCAATGCCGAGAGAGGTGAGCAGCTTGTTTATTCCGTGGTTAATTTCGTTGTCGAGGTGGTAAGGTCTGCCCGCCAGAACGACGAGCTGTTTGCCCTCCTCCTGCGCCTTTTTGATTATGTAATTTCCGCGCTCGCGCACGTCAGCGTGATATGCTTCCAAACGCGAGAAGCCCTCTTTAAGCGCGCGGATTATCTCCCTCTTGCTTACTCCGAATTTCGAAAGCGTAGAATGCAGCTTGGAAACCGCGCTCTTTTCGGAATTGAGGTCGAGATATGGCATTATGAAATTGTCGTCGGTCAGACGCTCGTTATTCGCCTTTAAAAGCTCGGAATAATACGCGACGACGGGGCAGTTATAGTGGTTGACCGAACAGTGCTCGTCCAGGTTATAGCTTTCGCAGGGCAGGAAAATGAAGTCCACGCCCTTGTCCAGAAGGCTTTCTATATGACCGTGCATGAGCTTTGCGGGATAGCACGCCGTGTCGCTTGCTACCGTGTGCTGACCGAGGAAATAGAGCTTGCGCGACGATTTTTCGCTGAGCACCACCTCGAAGCCAAGGCTTTCGAAAAAGCCCGCCCACAGAGGTAGCTGTTCGTACATTACGAGCTGTAAAGGCAAGCCGACCTTGCCCCTCTTGCCCGTTGCGCCCGAAACGCTTTCAAGCAAACGCTCCTGCTTGTATGCGTATATGTCGAGTTCGGACGAGGCGGGTTTTAAGCCTGCACCGCGCTCGCACTTGTTGCCAGAAACGTAGCGGCTGCCGTCCCCGAAGGTTATTATATTGACGTTACAGTTTGAAGTGCAGCCGTGGCAATTGGTCGATTTTGAAACGTACGAAAAACTTTTAAGAGCCGCGCTATCAAGCGTCGTGCTTGCGCCGCGCACGTTTTCCTTTGCGTACAGCGCCGCGCCGTAAGCGCCCATAAGACCGGCAATGCCCGGACGAATTACCTGCTTGCCCGTCTCCTTTTCGAAGGAACGTAATACCGCGTCGTTCAAGAAAGTGCCGCCCTGCACGACTATGTTGTCGCCAAGTTCGTCCGCACTCGCCGCGCGGATAACCTTATAAATGGCGTTTTTAACAATTGAAGAAGACAAACCTGCGGAGATGTCCTCCACGGTAGCACCCTCCTTCTGCGCCTGCTTGACCGCACTGTTCATAAACACGGTGCAGCGCGAGCCCAGCTCGACGGGATGTTTTGCGTAGAGCCCGCACATGGAGAATTTGTCTATTTCCATACCCATTGCGCGCGCAAAGGTCTGAATGAACGAGCCGCAGCCCGACGAGCACGCCTCGTTGAGCATTATGGAATCTATCGCGCCGTTCTTGATTTTGAAGCACTTGATGTCCTGTCCGCCGATGTCTATAATGAAGTCGACCTTGGGATTAAAGTGAAGCGCCGCCTTGAAGTGCGCAACCGTTTCGACTATGCCGAAGTCGGCTTTTATTGCGGCCTTTATCAAGTCCTCGCCGTAGCCCGTAACGGCGCTGCCGAGAATTTCTATTCTGCCGTCCGAAAGCGCGAAAATTTCCTTTAATTTCTCGATTACTATGTCGAGGGGTTGTCCGTTATTGGACTGATAGTGCGAATATAAAATGCGGCTGTCGGGCGTGATTAAAATGAGCTTGGTCGTCGTGGAGCCGCTGTCGATGCCGAGGTACGCTCCGCCCTCGTAAGTGCTTATGTCGCAGAATTCAAGGTCGGTCGCACGGTGGCGCGCAACGAATTTTGTGTACTCCTCCTTGTCCGCAAACAGCGGTTCGCCCGTGATAATCTCCTCACTACCAGAAGAATTTTCGATTGACGAAATTATTTCTTTCAGGTCGCGGCTTTTAACCGTTGCCGAATGAAGCGCGGCGCCGATTGCCATAAAGCAAGGCGCGTCCTCGGGGAAAACCGCGTTATCGTCAGTCAGCTTTAAAGTGGTTTTGAACGCCCTTTTAAGCCCCTCCAGAAAGTGCAGAGGTCCGCCGAGAAAGAGCACCTTGCCCTTAATTCTGCGCCCCTGAGCCAGTCCCGAAACGGTCTGGTCGACGACCGCCTGAAAAATTGACGCTGAAATGTCGGCTTTCTGCGCGCCCTGGTTTAAAAGCGGCTGAATGTCCGACTTTGCAAAAACGCCGCAACGCGAAGCAATGGGATAAACGCGCTCCGCCTTCAAAGACAGCTCGTCCATCTCCTTTACGGTAACGTTTAAAAGGGTTGCCATCTGGTCGATGAACGCGCCCGTGCCGCCCGCGCAACTGCCGTTCATTCGCTGTTCGGTGCCGCCCGTTATGAATATGATTTTTGCGTCCTCGCCGCCCAGCTCCACAGCCGCGTCCGCGTCGGGATAGTACTTGCGGATTGCCGTAAACGCCGCCTGCACTTCCTGCACGAACGCAACGCCGCAGCGCTGCGAAAGCCCCAGACCCGCACTTCCCGTTATGGAAGCGCAATATTGCCCGGGGTATTTTTTTTGCACGTTTTCAAGCTCTGCAAGAACGGTTTCCTTAACCTTTGCAAAGTGGCGCACGTACGATTTATATAAAATTTTGCCGTCTTCGTCGATTGCAACCGCCTTAACGGTAGTCGAGCCGACGTCAATACCCAAAAGTTTTGCCATAAATATTACCTATGCGATAGTATACCTTTTAGATTATATCACACCGCACGGCAATTGCCAAATTATAAAACAAGACTTATTGTGTAAATTTTATGAAAAATTTTTCCTGCGGTAGGCGTATTTACTCTTGGTTGCCATGCCGCCACGGATATGCCGCTCCGAAAGGTTTTTGTCAAGCACCACGCGCACCTGTTCGAAAAGCTCCTCGTCAATCGACTGAAGTCTTTCCGTAACGTCCTTATGCACGGTTGATTTGCTTATGGAAAAGTATTGCGCGCAGGCACGCACGGTTGAGTTGGTCTTTACTATGTATTCGGCTTCTGCAAGTATACGCATATGAATATCCCACATATCTGCACCCCTTACAGGGTAAATATATGTGGGATTATGTCGAATTATGAATATTTAATAACAAGCCGCGCGATTGCGACAAAAAAATCCCCCGTAAATTCGGGGGATTTTTAATTTGTTTTACGCCTTACTTATTATCATCGCCAAGCAGGTTATCAATATCGTCGGTTACGGGGTCGGCGGGATTATAGAAGCCGCCCACGTCGAACACGCGACCGTCGTCCACGGGCATAGGTGCCACGAAATTGCGCACTACCGTCCTGCCCGCAGGTGCAGCCTGCGCCGCCTGCGCGTTCTGCGCGGACTTTTTGGTGGTGTCTATCTTGGTCGTCGTCACGGTGGTCATAACCGTGTCGGGGGGAACTTGTGCAGCCGTGGGTGCCGCCGCGCCATCGTTCACCGTTGACGGAGCTGCCGCCGCCTTCTCTCTTCTGTCGAGCACCCTTTCAACCGTCTTTTCGACAAGCTCGGTCAACTTATCCAGCGTCACGCCGTTAGTTACAACCTGGTCACCGCCAAGACGGGCAAGCAAGTTGGCAACCTGCTGTTCCGCCGCTTGCACTGCCTTGATTTCGGCAGATTCCTTTGCCGCCTTCTCGGCCCTGAGCGTAGCTTCGGTGCGCATTGCCGCCATTTCGGCTTTGAGCTCCAAAATTTCGTTGGAGCTTGCGCCGCCCATAGCCATAGCCTGCCCGCCCTGTGACGTTCCCTGAGGCATCATTTGCGGCATCATCATCTGCGGCTGCATCATACGCGCCATACGCTCCTCACGTTCAAGGCGGCGTTCCTCCCTGTCGCGCTCCTCTTTTTCCAGCCTGCGCTTTTCGGCAAGCTCTTCGCGCTTGCGCTTTTTCCTCTTCGCGCCCGCAATTATGCAGATAAGAATTATAAGGAACAACAACGCACCCGCGCCGATTGCGAACCACAGCCAGTTGACGGTTACGAATTTAATAATCTTTTCCCAGATAGTAAGCTGCTTTTCGGGAGTCGTGTATTCGAACGCACTATCCGCAAACGCCGTTGCGCTTTCGTCCAGCTCGAAGTTTTCGCTGTTGAGCAGCTCGGCTTTTACGTAATACTTAGTGCTGTAAGCCAATTCGTCGGCGGAAATTTCTTCCGTGCAAGCTTCGTCCACGTAGTACTTCAAGCCGACTATTTCAGCCAAGGAACCCGCAAAGCTTTCGCTTGCAAACACGGGAAGCTTACCGTTCGCCTTGGTCGCCGAAATCTTTGCCTTGGCAATCTTCCACTCGACTTCCGTTTCGCCCGCCTCCAAGTCGTACAGCGCAACCGCGAACAACGACTTTTTATAAGTCGTTGCGGTAGCCCATTCGTACCTGTCGGTGTCC
>JAIDIR010000295.1 GCA_029052615.1 Clostridia bacterium
ATTTAAGCGTCTTTTTCATAGGGTGATTTTATCTTACGTAATATTTTAACGCGTTTAATTAAATAAGTCAATTGAGGGAGCGCGCCGCACGCCCATACCGCCGCCAGAGCAACGAACGCGCAAGCCGCGGCAAAGGGCGAAAAACACCCGAACCGCGCCGAGCACAGCGAAAACAGAGCCAGCGAGCCGCAGGCAAGCGGGCACAAAAAGTGCATAAAAAGCTTGTTTGCCCCCTTTATATCCCTCTGCGAGGCGAAAAACAGGCACTCCGCAAAGGCAATGAGTATTGCGGAAACCGAGCACGCCGCCCTGTCGCACGCGGACAGCACCCGTAGCCCGAAGCATGAAAACAGCGGCAACAACAGTACGGAGGCAACGCAGAAAATTGCGGGGGCGTATTTGATTTTGCGCGCCAAAGTTATTGCGGGGGTAGCGAGCGAAGCGAGCGAATGCACCGCCACCACCGTCAAAACGGCGTAGACCAGCGTGCCGAAAACGCGCGCGCCCACCTGACTTTTTGCAACTGCGGCGACCACCTGCGGATATACGGTGAGCGCGCAGTTTATTCCGTCCGTCTGCGGAAATTGCGATACGAAGGAAAGCGTTGAAAACAGGGCGAGCAGACAGCCCGCGAAATTGGCGGCGACTATAATAAAAGCCGTGCGCGGCACCGAGAAGTCCGCACACTGCGCGCGGGCAAACGACGGCATTACACCTGCGGCAAGTGACAGTGCAAGTAGCGCCTGACCGAGCGCGTCCGCCCATATCGAACCGCCGAGAAGTGACGAAAAATCAAGCGACGAAAACGCGCCGCCGCGCACCATACCGTTCACCGCCAGAAAGCAAAACAGTGCAAGCGAAAGCCCGACGGACAGCCTGCCCGAAATTGCAAGCGCCCTTTGTCCGCGGCTCAATAAAATAAAGACGACCGCCGCAACCAACGCGGCAGTCACTATAAAAAATACCGTCGACAGGTCCGCCTCCGCCGCCGCAAAGCAGGCGAAGGACAGGCACGCCGAACCGAGTTTTGAGGCAATGACAGCGTAATATAGCGCTATCAACGCCGAATTTGCCGCCGCGACGCGCATAATGAACGCCCACAGCTTTGCGTGTCGCGCATTGCCCGCGCGCCTGCCGAAGTGCAGTTCCGCACACAGTAAGGGAAAACAGACGAGCGCAAGAGCGGCGGCGTACGCGAATATAAAAGCCGCGCCGTAGCTTACGCACAGCGCGGGAAATCTGAACGCGTTGCCCAGCCCCGTTGCCGCGCCGACAGCCGCAAATAAATTGTTTCTTTTCTTGTCCGCCATAGTGTATTATTCTATGGCGCACGCCCTAAAAAAATGCTCAGCCGATGACCAGCTTAGCCGCGCCCAGCGCGCCCGCGAGGTTGCCCAGCGTCGCCTTTACTATCTTTACGGGCGCATAACCCTGCCCGCCGAAAATCTTTGCATCCAACCGTTCCTGTAAGGGCGCGATAAGTCTTTCGCCCTGCTCGGCAACGCCGCCGCCCAGAATAACCGCCTGCGGACGAAACACGTTGGCAAGGTTTATAATGCCGCACGCGAGGTTGTAGATATATCCGTCCACCACCCTTTTAGCCGTATCGTCGCAGTCCGCGTAATCGAACGCCGTCCTGCCCGTAACCGTGTCGGGCGTATAGGTTTTCCACATTGCAGAGGACTCGTCCTCCTCCATCGCCGCGCGCGTAAATTTTGTAAGCGCGGTTGCCGAGGAGTACGCCTCGAAACACCCCTTTCTTCCGCAGGTGCATTTTTCGCCGCCGTGGATAATAACCGTGTGACCAATCTCCGCGCCGACGTTTTTGCCGCCCTGAAATAGCTTGCCGTCAATTATTATTCCGCCGCCCACGCCAGTGCCGAGCGTTATGAACACGCTGTCAGAATAGTCCTTGCCCGCGCCGTAAGCCGCCTCGCCCAGCGCCGCCGCGTTGGCGTCGTTGGCAACCTTTACGGGCAGCCCCGTAAGCGCCGAAAGCCTTTGGGCAAGCGGATAGTTTTTCAAGCCGAGGTTACCCGCAAACAGCACGGTGCCGTCGTCCGAAATCATACCCGCACAGCCGACACCGACCGCACAAGCTTTGACCGCCGCCTTGCCCTGCAAATCCGCGCACAGCGCGGCAATATTCGCGATCATGGCGTCGCCGCCCTCCGCACAGCCCGTGGGCGCCTTTCCGTCGGCAATCACCTTACCGCTTTGGTCGACCAGCACGCCCTTTATAAACGTGCCGCCTATATCCATACCGAGATAATAATTCATATTACTCTATATTACTTACTTTGTGCCGGTAGAGCCGAAGCCGCCCGCGCCGCGCACCGTGGAGGAAAGCTCCTCCGCCTCCTCGAACTGCGCCGTGATATAGGGCGCAACTACCAGCTGGGCAACCCTTTCGCCGACAGCAACCACCTGCTCGGTTTCGCCGTGGTTGTGCAGCGCCACCTTGACCTCGCCGCGGTAATCGCAGTCCACTACGCCCACCTTGTTTGCGGGGGCGAGGTTGCGCTTGAAAGCAAGTCCGCTGCGCGCGTAGATAAATCCCGCATAGCCAACGGGAAGCTCGAGCGCAATGCCCGTGGGAATCATAACCGTAGTGTGCGGAGCAACTATAACCTCGCTGTCTATGCATGCGTACAGGTCCGCACCCGCTGCGTATTCGCTGCCGTACGAGGGCAGAATTGCTTTTTCGTTTAATTTTTTAACGTTGATTTTCATTAGTACTTTTTCCTTTTTATACGGGAGTAACCTCGTCCCACAACACGACTTCGTCAGTTTTGAGTGACTCTTTGACGAGTATCGTGCGCTGGTTGGACGAGCCTTTAAAGCGCAGGTTCAAATCCTTTAATCTTTCATCGAACTTTCCGTCCACCAAAACGTCCAAAGTTTCCAAAATCGCCATAACGTCGTCGGGGTCGCCCTGCTTGCCCGTTAAAAGGTCGCGCTCGAAATCGTAGCCCGTAAAGCACCAGAACGACTTGTGCGGATAAATCTTGCGTAAGCGTTGCATAAACGGCACCAGAGCCTTGGAATTTTCCGGCTCGAACGGGTCGCCGCCCAGAAGGGTAAAGCCCTTAATGTGGTCGGGCTTCATAGCCGCTATAATTTTATCCTCGACCTCTTTGGTGAACGGCTGTCCGTAATTGAAGTCCCAGGTTTCGGGGTTGAAGCAGTTTTTGCAGTGGTTGCGGCACCCCGAAACGTACAGGCTGACGCGCACGCCCGGTCCGTTGGATATATCCGTATATTTTATAGTTGCAAAATTCATTTTCGTTTCCAAATAATTTGACTGCAAGCGGAGAGCTTGCAGTCGCGCATTTTAATTACAGATGAAGCACTCTCGCCTTGATTTCCTTGGTCTTGCCGACGTTCCAGAAATTTTCGCCGAGGTAACCGCACGTGCGGCGCGTTACGTTCATTCTGCGGTGGTCCTTGTTGTGGCAGTTGGGGCACTCCCACTCGTTGTCGGCGTTAATCTGAATTTCGCCGCTGAAGCCGCAGACCTGGCAATAATCGCTCTTGGTGTTGAATTCGGCGTACTGGATATTGTCGTAAATAAACTTTATAACGTCCTCCATAGCCGTCAGGTTGGCGTTCATATTGGGAACCTCAACGTAGGAAATCGCGCCGCCCGAAGATATCTTCTGGAACTGGCTTTCGAACGTGAACTTGGAGAACGCGTCGATATCTTCGCGGACGTCCACGTGATAGCTGTTGGTGTAATAGCCCTTGTCGGTTACGTCCTTAATGGTGCCGAAACGCTCCTTATCTATACGCGCAAAGCGGTAGCAAAGGCTTTCCGCAGGCGTGCCGTACAGCGCGAAGCCGATGTTGGTTTCCTTCTTCCACTTTTCGCAGTGGTCGCGTAGGCTGTTCATAACCTTAAGCGCAAACTCCTGACCTTCGGGGGTGGTGTGCGAAACGCCCTTGACGAGCTTGGTCACCTCGTAAAGTCCTATATATCCCAAAGATATGGAGGAATATCCGCCGAAAAGGAACTTGTCTATCTTTTCGCCCTTGTCCAGTCTTGCGATTGCGCCGTACTGCCAGTGCACGGGGGATACGTCCGAAACGGTGCCCAGAAGCGCGTTGTGGCGGCACATAAGCGCGTCATAGCAGAGCTGTAATCTGTCCTCCAAAATCTCCCAGAATTTCTTTTCGTCACCCTTTGCAAGGATACCGCACTGGGGAAGGTTTATGGAAACGACGCCCTGGTTAAATCTGCCCTCGAACTTGTAATTTCCGTCCGCGTCCTTCCAGGGGGAAAGGAAGGAACGGCAGCCCATGGGCGAGAATACGTTGCCCTCGTAATTTTCGCGCATCTTCTTTGCCGAAATATAGTCGGGATAGAAACGCTTTGCCGAGCACTTTGCGGCAAGCCTTGTAAGATAGTCGTATTTGCCGCCCGTCAGGTTGTTGTTTTCGTCCAGCACGTACACGAGCTTGGGGAACGCGGGGGTGATATAAACGCCCACCTCGTTCTTAATACCCTTGTAGCGCTGTCTTAAAATCTCCTCTATAATCATCGCGTTCTCTTCGATATACTCGTCGTTTTCGTCGAGATAGAGGAAAAGCGTTACGAAAGGCGACTGACCGTTTGTGGTCATAAGCGTGTTAATCTGATACTGTATGGTCTGGACGCCCGCCTTAAGCTCGTCCTTTAAACGCATTTCTACGATTTTTGCCTTCTCTTCGGGGTTCTCGTCGCCGAACAGCTCGTCACACTGCTTCTGGTATTTATCTCTGGTGCGGCGCAGATACTTGCCGAGGTGCGCGATATTTACCGACTGTCCGCCGTACTGCGAGGAAGCAACCGAAGCGATAATCTGCGTAACGATGGTGCAAGCCGTCTGGAAGGACTTGGGCGACTCGATAAGCTTGCCGTTCATAACCGTGCCGTTATCGAGCATATCCTGAATATTTACGAGGCAGCAGTTGAAAATGGGCTGCACGAAATAGTCGGAATCGTGGAAGTGAATTGCGCCCTCGTCGTGCGCCTTGGAAATGTATTCGGGCAGCAGGATACGGCGCGTTAAATCGCGCGAAACTTCGCCCGCAATCAGATCGCGCTGGGTGGATGCCGTGCGCGCGTTCTTGTTGGAGTTCTCCTCCATTACGTCCTTGTTTGCATTCTTGATAAGCGAAAGGATGCTGTCGTCGGTGGTGTTCGCCTTTCTGACGAGAGCACGCTCGTAACGGTAGAGAATGTACGCCTTCATAAGACGGTACTTCTGCTGTTCCATCAGCTTCTCTTCCACCATATCCTGAATGTCTTCAACGAGAAGGCGGGGTCTGTGGCGGTTTGCGATTTCGTCGACGATGCTTTCAATCTGCTTTTCGGACACTCTGTCCTCGATATCAACCGCCTCGTTAGCCTTACTTATAGCCTTGATGATTTTGCTTCTGTCAAAGTCAACCGTAGAGCCGTCTCTTTTAATAACCTTCATTGCCTGTCCCTCTCCCTTAATCTTTTGTAATACGTAGTTCTTTAAATGTGGAACGCTTTCAATATATCACATATATTGTTGTTTGTCAATAGTGGAAACACAATATATTGTATAATATTTAATAATGGATATGCGCGTACGCATATAAAATTTAATAAATAACGCCGCCGCCTTTTTAAGGCGCGCAACGGATAACATTATAGCCCCTCGCATTTTTTAAGTCAAGGAACTGACCACAATATCTTGTATGAAAGTTTTTAACATCTTTCTACATGTTGTATTTGTGAGTTTGAAAACTTTTAACAAAGCGCGCGGAACGGGGCAAAATAAGCCGCGATTACAGATATTTTGTCCCTTTTGGCTGATTTATTGCATTTAGGGCGCAAAACGGCTCGGACGACAGTCAAAAAAATGTAAATTCAACCTTTTTTACCGTAAATTCAACTTTTGGTTGAGCGGAAAAATTATACAACTT
>JAIDIR010000296.1 GCA_029052615.1 Clostridia bacterium
ACCCAGTCAAACTGCAAGTCGTCCAGAGTTTTCAACGACGACATTTCCAGACCGAAATCGTCCACCGCTATTTTAAAGCCCATTTGCGTGAGCTTTAAGATATTGGAAGACACTTCGGGAACCTTGTCGAACATAGCAAACTCGACAATTTCCATGCAGATATTCTTTGCGGGTATTTTGAAGCGCTTGTAAATCTTTCTGAACTCCTCGGCAAGGTGAGGATACATCAGCTGCTTGGGCGAAAGATTGAGCGAGAAAATAAGCTCGCTGTCCTCGGGATGGTCCTTATAGTGCTTGGTCTGTCTGCGAAGCATCTCCTCGAAAGCCCACGAACCAATCCAGTTGATATCGCCCGTCTGCTCCATTATGGGCAGGAATTTGACGGGGGTCAGCACGCCCAGCGTGGGATGCTGCCAGCGCACGAGCGATTCGTACGCAATAGCCTTGTTGCGGTTGAGGTCGTAAATGGGCTGATAGAACAGCGTGAACTGATGCTCCGCAATTGCCGTTTTGATGTCCTGGTACTGCTTATACTCGTCGGTCTGCGTTTCCGCAAGCACTTCGGAGTAAATGACGAACTTGTTCAAACCGTCCTTCTTTGCCGTTACCAGCGCAAGCTCGATATTCTGCAGCAGCGCAACGGCGTCTGCACTGAATTCGTTGTTGCTTGCAATACCTAAATTGACGTTGATGTTAAGCTTTGCGCGCGTAAGCAAGGTTACGGGCTTATTGCACTCCGAAATGGTTACGGTTGCAATATTGGTCAAGCCCGTGTTGTCCATATGCTCTTCGATATAGACCGCAAGGCATTCGTCGTCGTAGTCGCACACCTTGGAACCGCGGGGAATAACGCGCATAATGCGTTCGCGGAGCATCTGGGTAATCTTTTTAACCTGTCTTTCGCCAAGCGAAAGCTTCATATCCGACATTCCGTCAATCTGAATTAAAATTACGGAAAAGTGCAAATCGCCGCGGTTGATTTCGTATTTATGTTTGAGCAGCTCCTCGAAGCCGAGTCTGTCCAGCTCCTTAATTTTATACTTTTCGGCGATAAGTCTGTTTCTGTCCTTCCTTATTCCGAAAAAAAGGAAAATGCAAGCGCCTATGCAGAACAGGAAAAACAATACTACCAAAAGTATGTAAACGCCCAAATCAAGATTCAATTTACTTTCTTCTAATAACGAGGTTAACATAACGCTCCTTTAAAATGCAAATTACTTGCCGCCGTTCTTAGCCGCCGCGATTTTCTTGTAATCAAAGGTATCAACTATTTCGAGTGCCGCTTCGGGCTTCATCGATTTGCCGATAATCCATCCCTGTATGGTGTCGCACCCCAGATAGTTCAGCATATCGAATTCCTGCGTGGTTTCAACGCCCTCGCAGATAGTCGTTCTGTTTAAAAGCTTTGCAATGTTCGTAATGAATTTGATTATTGCCTGGCTCTCTTTACTTGTAAGAACGTCTTTAACGAACTCTTTATCAATTTTTATTGTGGAAATAGGCAATTTTTTGATATACAGCAGCGACGAATATTCCGTTCCGAAGTCGTCAAGGTGCACGTCAATGCCCTGAGCAGTTAAAATATCCAGCTTTTTGAGCGTTTCCGTGAAGTTGGTCATCAAGAAACTTTCGGTTATTTCCACGCAAATCGAGCGGGGTTTTAAATCGTACTTTTTATAGAGGCGCAAAAAGTTTTCGGTAAAGCCCGCCTGCATCAGCTGAACGGGCGAAACGTTGAGCGACACGCTGACGTTTTTACCTTCCAGTTTCTTTGCAAACTGCATGCCCGTGTCGAAAATGAAATCGCCGAGCTGAACCATCGCACCCGTGCGCTCCGCATAGGTTATGAATGAGAAAGTATCAACGTTGACGTTCCAGCTCTTCTTTACGCGGAACAGCGCCTCGAAGCCCTCTATCCTCTCTTCCTTTATATTATACTGCGGCTGGTATTCCATCTCGAACGCGCCTTCGGAAAGCATTTGCTTGATGTCGAAGGTGATGAAATATTTGTCGTAAAGCTTTCTCTGCGACTCGTGGTAAACTATATAGTCGGCGATATTGGTATCCATTACGCGCTGGCGCGCCGCCTCTGCCGCCTTGTATGCGTGCTCGAAGTTGAGCGGCTGCATCGTAGCGTCGCACATCGCAAAGCCCGCCTTTACGTCAAGCGTGAAAAGGTTGTCCTCCATCTTGATAGGCGCGTTTATATATCTGTGGATATCCTCCATATCCGACATAAGATTGTCAAGTTTTTTGCCGTCGGGATAGGTGACGCCGATATAACCGAAATCAAGCTCGTAGCCGTAAGTGAACTTTTCACGCACTTTTTTGACTATGATATGCTGAATATCAATAGCCATCTGCTTGCCGAAAAGCGTTTTTATTCTTTCGAGATTACTTATAAAGATAACGCCGAGCAGCGTTCTTTTGCCCTTCGTGGTAAAGCCTTCGAAAACCTTGGAAAGCGATGACGTCGTCTTTCCGTCGGCGTCGAGTTCGCCCGAGGCGTCGCCTCCGCTCTGAATAAACGATTCGGCGTTTGCCACGTCACCCGCAAGAACGAGCGAATGTGAAAGCCGCATGGTAACCAGCTTTTCACCGGTCGTGCCGCTCATGTTTACAAGGTTGAAGCTGTCCTTGTTGAGGTTTGCCGTATCAATCGAGGAAACGGAAGCGAATTCGTGCTTGAAAGCCGCGTTGGATTTTACGATTTTGCCTTCCTTATTCAACTTGACGCGGTACTTAAAGTGATGCGTCCTCTCCTTGTTTGCAAGCAAGTACGCGTAAATAACGAACGCCGCCGTTATAACCATACCTGCGGCAATCAGAATAGCAACCGTATTTCCGCGCAAGTTGCTGATAATTTTCTGATGTTCGGTAAAGTCTTTCAAGCCGCCTATGCGGTAACCGCTTTTGCCGAGAGCCGACGGCGCAAAAACGTAAGTCTTACCCTCAACTTCGATTTTTCCGATGGCGTTGTAAGAAAGCCCGTAGTTATCTCTGAGATTTCCGCTGAGATTAAGTCCGCCGCCGCTTATAATATTTCCGCCGGCTGCCTCACCGAAAACGATATAATATTCGAATTCGCCGGTTGCCTCACACTCTCCAACAATTGCGGAAAGCAGAGCTTCGTCGTTTAATAAATTATTTATATCGTCAGTATGGGCTTGATAAATTTTACTTGTTACGCCATCCGCCTTTTGCTGAATTGCGGCGTATTCCTGCTTATACGAGCGTGAAGAAAACTGACTGAAAATGAACAAACCCGCCGCGACTTCCACGAGAACGATAATCGCAACGAAAATGAACATTTTCCAAACGGAAGATTTATTAAGTTCGGGTAAAGCTCTTTTTCTTTTTTTCACCGATTTTCCCCCGCCCGCACTTCTGCACGGTATAATAC
>JAIDIR010000297.1 GCA_029052615.1 Clostridia bacterium
ACCGCTTCCTCTGCCGCCGCCGCTGACAAATCGAGCGAAAACAGCGCGCCGTTAACGGGCTGACCGCAGTTTATAATTATTCCGCTGTTGTCGTACATTTTATATTTGGTGCAGAAATCGTCCGAAAGCTTTACGGGCGCAACGTTATTTTCGAGAAAGCAAAAAACTTCTTCTACAGTCATTTTAAAACCTCCGTCAAAAGGTTTATATCTTCAATAATTTTTTTGCGCGAAAGCCCGTCCGTGCAGGATATAAGGTGCCTTTCGCGCTTTTCAAGCTCGGCTTGCGCGTACTCTTTGAGTACGGGATTGTTTAAACTGTCCCTGCCGAAAAACAGCTGGCTTTGAGAATATGCGGAAGTGCCGCCGTCCCTTTCGCCCTTGATTACGAAATAATATTTATCGTCGCGGAAAATATCGTCGGCGGTAATTTTGCAGCCGCGCGCAATCAAAAATTCCCTGAGCTTGGGCGCGTTCTTCATAGGCTGCAACACGAATTTTTGCGGTATAAAGCCCTGCGACAAAATCTTTATGATTTCTTCGCCGCCCATACCTGCGATAAGTACCTGCTCAATCTCTTCGGGAATACCCGAAAGGCCGTCGCAGCAGACCGAACGGCATACGCCGCTCTTTATATATCCGCTTAAAAGCTTTTCCGCCTTGGCAAGGCATTTTGCGCTGACGTCCGCGATTATCGCGCTCTTGCACTTGCCGCTCTTTAAAGCGAACTCCGTGCAATAGCCGTGGTCGCAACCGACGTCGGCAAAGCTTTGGCAATTATCGATATAGGAACAGAGAATTTCTATTCTGCCCATCAGGTGTCCAAAAAGTCCTTGAGGTGCTTGGAACGCGAGGGGTGACGGAGCTTTCTTAACGCCTTTGCCTCAATCTGTCTGATACGCTCACGCGTGACGTTGAATTCCTTGCCCACCTCTTCAAGCGTTCTGGGTCTGCCATCGTCCACGCCGTATCTTAAACGAAGCACCTTTTCTTCGCGCGGGGTAAGGCTGTTAAGGACGGAAAGAAGCGTTTCCTTGAGCATGGTCGTGGACACGCTGTCCGACGGGGTTATGGCTCTGTCGTCCTCGATAAAGTCGCCGAGGTGCGAATCCTCCTCCTCGCCGATGGGCGTTTCAAGCGACACGGGGTCCTGCGCTATCTTCTGAATTTCGCGCACGCGCTCTTCCGATACTCCCATCTCTTTTGCAATTTCCGCGGGGGTGGGTTCTCTGCCGAGCTGCTGCAATAAAATACGCGAAACGCGCGTCAGTTTGTTTATGGTTTCGACCATATGCACGGGGATACGGATGGTGCGCGCCTGATCGGCAATCGCCCTCGTTATCGCCTGTCTTATCCACCAGGTTGCGTAGGTCGAGAATTTAAAGCCCTTCTGGTAGTCGAATTTTTCGACCGCCTTCATAAGACCTATGTTGCCTTCCTGAATTAAATCAAGAAAGAGCATACCTCTGCCGACGTACCTCTTTGCAATGGAAACGACCAGCCTTAAATTGGCTTCCGAAAGCTTCTTTTTGGCTTCCTCGTCGCCTTCCTGTATCCTGCGCGCAAGGTCTATTTCGTCGTCCGCGGAAAGCAGGGGAACTTCGCCTATATCCTTTAAATACATCTTGACGGGGTCGTCAAGGCTGATGTCGGAAAGCGCCTGTTCGTACAGCTCCTTGTCCCTCTCGGCTTCGTCGATAATCTGAATACCGACTTCGGCAATCGACTTATAGACGTAGTCGACCTGCGCGGGCGTGGTTTCGTACTTTTCAAGCACGTCGCAGAGGGCGTTCGTCGTGATTGCGCCCTTGTACGAATAGCTGTCGATAAGCTGTTTCAAAATTTCGTTGAGTTTTTGTTCGGTTAAATTCATATTTACCTTACCCTCCGCTGCGCGTCCTGTTTAAAGTCACAAGCCGTTTGCACCGTTTTTGATTTTTTCCCTTTGTTTTGTGAGTTCGATTATTTTCTGTGCGATAGCCGCTCTCTTACGTAAATCGTCCGCGTCGTCAAGCTGTTTCGTCGCGGTTGCTATTTCGGCTTCTATGCCGTCGAGCCTGAGCCTTAAAAGACAGTCGGCAAAATATTTTTCGGCAACGTCGCCCGTAAAGCCGCCGCCCTCGGAATAGTCCAAAATGCGCGTAAGCTCCTCGTACTCTGGGGTCTTTTCGTCAAAGAATTCGAAAAGCTCGCTAAGCCTTACAGGCTCGTCCATAAGCTTTTTGCTCCTGACGTACTTGGCGATTATCGCGTGCACATCGTCCCTGAAAGTGACGTCCTCTATATCCAAGTCCCTGGTATAGTCCGCGCCGAACAGGAACGCCGACAGCACGAAACGCGAAGCTTTTTTTGAAACGTCAGCCGCGTCCTTCCTTACGGGAGGCGGTTCGGCTTTGACTTCCTTTTGCACGGGCTTTGCCTCCAGGTCGCGTTTTAACGCCTCGAAAGAAATTCCCGAAGCGTCGCGCAGCTGCTTTAACAAATCCTCGCGCTCAGCAGCGCTTTCCGCCGTGCGTATTATTGCCAACGCCTCCGAAACGTACCTGCGCTTGTCCTCTGTCTTGGTCAGATCGAAATCCCTTTTAAGCACGGCAAGCTTGTAGTCGATAAGCGGCATAGCCGCGTCCAGACACGCCTGATAGCCCTCCACGCCACGCTGTTTTATAACGTCGTCGGGGTCCAGCCCCTCGGGCAGGGGAACGACCTTTACGTTAAGCCCCTCGTCCTTCAGGACGTCCAGTCCCCTTAAATTTGCCTTTTGCCCCGCGCCGTCGCCGTCGTAGCTTATAAGCACCGTGTCGACGTACCTCTTTATAAGCCGCGCCTGGTCCTGCGTGAGCGACGTGCCCATACTGGCAACGACGTTTTTAAAGCCCGCCTGATAGAGCGAGAGCGTATCCATATAGCCCTCGACCATAATGACCTCTTTAACAGTTTGCGTTCTTTTCAGCTTTTTAAGAAGGTTAATGTTGTAAAGATTTTTTCTTTTATTGAATATCAGCGTGTCGCGCGTGTTTACGTACTTGCCGAAATCGGTTTTTTTAAGCGCTCTGCCGCCGAAGCCTATTACTTCGTTATACGAATTTATGAGCGGGAAAATAAGTCTGCCGCCCTGCGCGTCGGTCAGTCTGCCGTTGGCGTCGTTTACCGCTCCGCTGTCCACTATATCCTGCCGCGAATAGCCCTTTTGCAGCAAAAACCTGGGCAGGTCGGTAAAGTTAAGACTGGCGCCCAGCCCGAACGTGCGCACCATATTGGAAGGGATTTGCCTCTTCAGAATATACTCTATGTGCGCGTCGGCGTTGCCCGAATTGAGGTTGTCCAGATAGAAATGCGCACAGTCGTTTAAAATTTTTAAAAGCGTGTCTCGCTTGCGATTCATTTCGGCGGTCTTCTGATAGTA
>JAIDIR010000298.1 GCA_029052615.1 Clostridia bacterium
GTCATACATAGTATAGTGCGGCTGACAGTAATTGCAGATATCTGAAAGTGCCTGAAGCGACGGATAGTCGGCAAAGCTTTTGCCCACGCTTATGACCGCCTGTTCGGGCTTTATAAGGTCGTACCACGGCGCGTAGGTATTGTTTTTGCCCGCGTGGCACGGCGCCGTTACTATTTTGCAGTCCTCAAGCCGTACGGAACGCCCGCCTATTTCGCAGAAAGACTGACCGAGCTCCGCGCTTGCCGCGTATCTTTCCAGAATATTTTTAAGCCCCTGCGCCCCAATATCCGAAGTAAACGCAAAAGCCGTACCGTCGTATTCAAGCCAGGTCACGACCGAGGCGTTATCTATATTTTCGGTTGACGGGTCGGAGTTTAAATCGACGTACGCCGACTGTTCGCTTTTATAATTGGACGGCGAAATGAAAGTCAGATAATAACCGTACTCGTCGCTATAAATACCTTCACCCACGCCCGCATATCCGTAGCTTATTTTGCGCGCGTTCAAAGCCGAAACCAAGGAATGATATTCGGCGGTTATGCGCGTATTCAGGCAATACGGAATATAAGCATAGCCCACTTTTTTGTATTTAAGCAATTCGGCAAGTCCGCCGCAATGCTCGTTCTTTACCGACGAACAGATTAGATAATCTATGCTGTCCACGCCGCGCGAATTGAGGAATTTCAGAAGGTGCAGATTGTTGGGATAAGCGCCGTCGCCGCCGTCTATCAAAACCGTTTTGCCGTCGGGCAGTTCGATTAAAATACAGTCGCCGAAGCCCGCGTCCGCATAGCTTACCCGCAGCACTCCCTCTTCATTCTTATGACCCATGACCATATACGCCGAAAGGTATCTGACAGGCACGAAAGCGTTGGTTATAAGTATTGCCGCGATAAGAACGACGCAAATTGCGGCGGTAATTATTACGGCGGTTATGCGTTTGGGCAGTTTGCTTTTTCTTCCGTTCATTGGCAACCGAATAGCTTATTTTTTAACCGTTTACGTATACGTAGTTAAGTATACAGTAAACACGGAAATTTGTAAAATAAAAAAGCGGTTTTATAACAAAACCGCTGAAAGAATATGCAAAAATCAATCGGAAACTTCGCCGTCGGTGAAGTTTATCGACAGGTTGGGAAGCTTGTGGAAAACCTTTGCGGGTTTAAGCTGCTTTTCGAGGTGTCTGGGCATATTGACGAGGTGCAGCGACGTGCAGCCGACGAAAGCCTGTCTGCCTATCTTCTTTAATGAAGCGGGCAGGTCGAACGCAACCAGCGAGCGGCAGTTCATAAACGCAACCTCGCAGATGCTCGTAAGGCTCTTGGGGAAGTTTATTTCGCGCAGCTCGTAGCATTCGGCAAACGACCACGCGCCTATTTCGGTCAGCGTGTCGGGCAATACCACTTTGCTCAGCTTTTCGCAGTGCGAGAAAACACCCTCGGGTATTCTGATAATCTTGCGGGGCACGGTTATCCTTTCGAGTGATATGCAGAAGTCGAAAGCGCGGCGGCTTAGCGTATGCAGAGTTTCGGGAAGCTTTATTTCCTTTATTGAGCTGCACGCGCGGAAGGCGTTGGCGCCTATGAATTTCAAGTCCTGCGGAATTTCAACCTTTGTAAGATTGCCGCAATTGCTGAACGCGCCGTCGTCAATCATCTGAAGGCTTGCGGGCAGCGTAATTTCGGTAAGACTGTCGCACCACGAGAATGCGTTTTTGCCTATGAGCTTGAGCTTGGGAGGCAGATAAACCGTCGTTACCTCGCTGTTGGAAAAGGCGTTCTCGCCTATTCTCGTAATGAAGTCGGGCACGCGCGTAACTCTTGCCGTGCCGATATATTTGATAACTTCGTCGTCGACTATCAGATAGTCGGAAAGATTTACGACGGTATTGCGGTCCAGCGAGGGGTCGTCCAGCGCGGCGTCTTGCGGGATAATGGCTTCCATACGCTCTTTAAGCGTTCTGTCGTCCATATCCTCGAGCGGCTCCAAAGGTTCGGGCGGCTCGTCGGGAAGCTCCTCCACTATTGTTATAATCTCTTCGGACTGTACTTCGTCCTTGACGTCGAATACCTTTGCAACGTCGTTCACGCCCGAAGCGACGTACTCCTCCTCCGAACCGAAGGAATCGGAATAATCCTCATCCTCCAGCTCTGCGCCTGCCGAAGCGTAGAAACGGAAATAGATGTCCGCGCCGATGGGGAACACCTTGCCGCCCTTGACTCTTTTAAAAAGTCTGCCCGGCAAAGTTACCTCAACGAGGTTCACGCAACCGTAGAAAGCGCCCTTGCCTATGGACGCCAGTTTGACGGGAGTGGTTATTTTTTTAAGGCTCGTGCAGTTGGCAAAAGCGTAGGGCGCAATGCGCACTACGTCCTTGGGCAAAACCAGCTCCTCTGCGTTGCCTTTATATTTAAGCACGGTGCCGTGCTTTATATTCAGTTCTTCCTGATTTTCTTCCATCAAACCGTCCTCCCAGAAGGCGAATCATCTTAAAGCGTTTATATTATAACAATATTACGCGGGAAAATCAATCGAAATTGTGAAAATATCGCGCTAAATTATAATTGTGCGTGTATTGTTCTGGAAATGACGTCGTCCTGCTGCTCCTTGGTGAGCTTGTTGAAGTTGACCGCATAGCCCGATACCCTTATGGTGAGCTGGGGATATTTTTCGGGATGCGCCTGCGCGTCCAGAAGCGTTTCGCGGCTGAACACGTTTACGTTCAAGTGATGTCCGCCGTCCGCTACGTACGCATCCAGCATATTTACAAGATTATCTGCCTTTGACATAAATCAATCTCCTTTCAGTGTTTTAATCGTCTTTACCCAACGACGCGGGGGTTATCGAGAAGGTGTTCGAAATGCCGTCGCGCGAATACTCGTAGGGAAGTTTTGCAACCGATTCCAGCGATGCAAGCGCGCCGTTTTTATCCCTGCCGTGCATGGGGTTCGCGCCGGGGGCAAGCGGCGTGCCCGCCCTTCTGCCGTCGGGGGTGTTGCCCGTCTTTTTGCCGTATACGACGTTTGACGTTATGGTAAGAATGGACGTCGTGGGAACGCTGCCGCGGTAGGTGTAATGGCTCTTTATCTTGTTCATAAAGGTCTTTACAAGCCAGACCGCAATCTGGTCCACCCTGTCGTCGTTGTTGCCGTACTGGGGGAACTCTCCCTCCGTTCTGAAATCGACGACCAGCCCTTCTTCGTTGCGTACGGGATATACCTTTGCGTACTTGATTGCCGAAAGCGAGTCGACCGCGCACGAAAGTCCCGCGATGCCCGTTGCGAAGAAGCGGCGCACCTGCGTGTCGTGCAGCGCCATTTCAAGCGCCTCGTAGGAATATTTGTCGTGCATATAGTGAATGAGGTTTAAGGTATTGACGTACAGACCTGCAAGCCAGTCCATCATCTGCTCGTACTTG
>JAIDIR010000299.1 GCA_029052615.1 Clostridia bacterium
TGAGTGGTTTTCCAAAAGAAACATATGCTGATTTAGACATAACAATAGATTATATAAAGAAAAGAAAAATAATTACCTTGCCGGCAGTGCAAAAACAGTTTTCATTGTCGTATAATGAGGCTAAAATATTATTTGCCGAGCTGGTTGAAGAAGGCGGTCTGCATTTTGCTTCGGGCATTACGTATAACGTGCGCGCGGAGAAATTGGAAAAAAATCAGAAGGCTGACGCCCCCGATATCTGTTCGTTGGATGAGTACAGGGAAAAGTTGAGAAATTCATTGCGCAGTGACGACGATGACGAAGCGGTGTGCGTTGACGATGACGACGAAGAAGACGATGAATTAGACAAAGCTTTCGAAGACTTTGAAGACGAAGCTTATGAAAAGTTACTTGAAGCTCTGAGGGAAGAGGAAGAAGACGACGATGACGGCGAATCCGACGAAGACGACGAGCAGGAAGCGTTTAACCGTTTAGGCAATTTCGGTAAGCTTCATAACCTTAAACGGATTTTCAACGATTGCATGAGCAGGCAGATAAAAAACGAAGATGCGGGAGGCATGTCATGCAACGTAATAGCGATAGGCGGCGAGCAGTTTAAACTGGAATATGACGACGGTTTGCTGCAGATAATCTACGAAGATTTTGCCCCTGCCGATTGCATAAGCGCTATAAGGGCGGATTCAATAATCGAAGAATATAAAAACCTGCATTATAAAGCAGGGGCAGTTGTGGCAACCGTTGAAGATACCGCAAATTCGCTTGATGCCTTGCTTGAGCTGTACGCCGCGGTGGTAAGAATTAATCACGGAGAATGATATGAAATATAAGGACAAAAATTTTTCTATTATGGGGGATTCCATAAGCACTTTATACGGCTATAATCCGTTGGGATTTGACAGCTTTTACAAATACGAAATGTGTGAGATCAGCGGCGTAAAGACGTATAAAGACACCTGGTGGGGGCAGGTTATCGACGCGCTGGGCGGCAAACTGCTCGTCAACAATTCCTGGTCGGGAAGCCTCGTCGTCAAGCACCCGCTGTGCCGTATCCCGTCCTATGCTTGTAGTGAGGAGCGGACTTCCCTCCTCGGCGAAAACGGCGTGCTGCCCGATATAATTATGGTATATATGGGCACGAACGACGCTGGTTGGGAGGTTGAGATTGACGGCGGGGATGACGATATAGCTTGCTTTAAAACGGCTTACAGGCTAATGCTTGAAAGAATAAAGCACAATTATCCCGACGCGGAAATATGGTGCTTTACACTGTGCATAAGCGTGGATAGAATCGGCAGGTATATGAAAGATTACTGCAACGTTATCCGCGAGTGCGCAAAGGCGTTCGGTTGCAAACTTATTGAGCTTTACGACCAGCCTTCCCGCTATGAAGCGGTTGACGGAATTCACCCCAATGCCGAGGGAATGAAGACGATTGCTCAAATCGTTCTCGGGCAAATTTAGTTTTTAAAGGAGGAATTTATGATTTTTGTAACGGGAGATACCCACAGGAGCGACTTGTTTTGTTTGCGCGTATTTTGCGACAATCACCCCGAACTTACGAAAAACGATTACGTGATAATTGCGGGCGACTTTGGCGGAGTGTGGGCAAAGGATACGCTTGAAAGAGATTTAAAGCAGTTTTCCGACTTGCCCGTAACCGTGCTTTTCGTTGACGGCAATCACGAAAATTTCAATTTGATAAACGCCTATCCCGTTGAAATATGGAACGGCGGCAAGGTACATAAAATCAAGCCGGATATAATACATCTGATGCGTGGTCAGGTTTTCGGAATAGAGGGTAAGACCATTTTCACCTTCGGCGGTGCAACGAGCATTGACAGGGATTACCGCATAGAGGGCGAGAGTTGGTGGGCGCAGGAGCTGCCTACCTATGAAGAGCTTGACGAGGGGCTTGCCAACCTAAAACGCTACGGCAACAAAGTGGACTATATAATTACCCATTCTTGCGGGCAACGTGCGCTTATGTATCCGCAGTTAAGAATTGCCGCGGGCATTAAAACGGCTTGCCCGGAAAGCCATATGCTTTCAAACTTCGAAGATTTGGTTGATTTTAAGCACTGGTACTTCGGGCACTTTCATATCGACGCGGAGCTGAGCGACAAATACACCGCGCTTTTGCATAACGTCGTGGCGTTGAAATAATAAAATTGATTGCACTAACCACAACATATAGTGGTTGGTGTAATTTTTTACACTATTTTAAACTTTTTTGACGAAAAGTATTGAAAATTTATAAAAGGTGTGATATAATTCCAACACTCAAAGTATTTGTTACTGAAAGGAGCAAAATTATGAAGATGTTCAAAATGACTACTGGGGGGGGGCAAGCACTTTTAAGAAATAAGCAAGG
>JAIDIR010000003.1 GCA_029052615.1 Clostridia bacterium
GGACAATCCCTCGAGCTTGTGCATACCCACGCCAGTTGCGTTGATTATAAGCTTGCGCTTTTTTGCGACCACCTCGTTTACGGCGGTGACGTTTGCAAACTGCTTTGCAACGCTGCGCGCGTTGTCGGCGTTTCTGTCGTAAACCTCCACGCGCGCTCCGCCGTCCGAAAGCTTTTTGGCAACGCTTCTGCCCGCGCCGCCCGCGCCGAGCAACAACACGTCGCAACCGTCCACGTTCACGCCGTTATTTTCGAGCATCTGCATAAAGCCCAGCCCGTCGGTGTTGTAGCCCGTGAGCGTAGAGGTGAGTACGGTGTTGACCGCGCCGAACGCGGTTGCGTCGCCCTCGGTAGCTTTGAGATGGGGAATGATTGAAAGCTTATATGGTATGGTCACGTTCAATCCGTCGTAGGTTTTTAACAGCTCTTCCACCCTGCTTTCAAACTGCTCCTCGGGAATGGAAATTCTTTCGTAAGTTATTTCTATGCCCAGTTGAGAAGCTATAAAGTTGTGAATTTGGGGGCTTGTGGACTGGGAAACGTCCTTACCTATAACCGCAAGTTTTTTCATTTTTCCTCCGCAAGCGCGCGTGCGCAATCCGCGACGAACCGCGCGTATTTTTCGAGCGGCAGAATTATTTCTTCGCTCCGCCCTATCTCTGCGGGAGCAACTATGGAAACCGAAGTCTGCCTTTCGTTCTTTTTATCGTATTTAGCCGCCTGCGCCGCCTTTTCCGCGTCCGCATAAGCGGGTATTTTCTTTATTACTTTTTTGATTAGCGCGCGCAGGCTGTCGGCGTAATCCTTTGCGCACACGCCCGATTGCTCGGCAATATACAGCTCGTAATACGTACCTATCAGCACGAATTCGCCGTGCGACTTGCGCTTATAATACAGCTCGAACGCGTGCCCCGTGGTGTGCCCGAGGTTCAAGGTCTTTCTTGCGCCCGACAAATCCTTTTCGTCCTCGCTTACGACCTTTGCCTTGTGGCGTATGCAATCGGCGGTAACGCTTTCCAAAAAGTCAAGGTCGAAAAGCCTTTCCTGATTTTTTACGAGCGTATTATATATGCCGCCGTCAAGCGCGCCGTACTTGATTATTTCGCCCAGTCCGCAACGGATTTCGCGTGCGGGCAGGGTCTTTAAAAACAGCGGGTCGACGATGACTTCCGAGGGCTGATAGAAAGTGCCAAGCACGTTCTTTACGCCGTTGAAATCTATTGCCGTTTTACCGCCCACCGAGCTGTCCACCTGCGACAAAAGTGTCGTGGGAATCTGCACGATTTTTACGCCGCGCATATACAGCGAAGCGGCAAGCCCCGCAATATCGCCCACAACGCCGCCGCCCAGTGCGACGACGGTCGATTTGCGCGTTGCGCCGCACTCTGTCATCTTTTGGAAAATTTTAATTAAGACCTTGTAATTCTTGCTTCTTTCGCCCGCGGGAATTACGAACACTGGCGCGTTTTTAAAAGTCGAAGAAATCAAATCACCGTATAGCGCGGAAACGTTGGAATCGGTAATAACGAACGCATTGTCCCCGATCTGCGGCGCGTATTTTTCAAACGCGCCCGCTCCGCAGTGAATAACGCTTTTAAGCGACGGCGCGGATAAAATAATATCTTGCATAGCTTAGGGCAGGAGGGCGTAACGCTCCTTTACCTCCTTTATATTGTCGCCGCCGAGGCGGTTGGAAACGACGTCCGCAAGCGCGAGGCAGATGACGCTTTCCAGTATAATTTCGCAGGCGCATATCGCCGCAACGTCGCTCCTTTCGCTTGCCGCAACGCAGGGCTGTTTGGTGGCTATATCCACCGTTTTAAGCCCCTTCATCAAGGTGGGTATGGGCTTCATTGCGGCGCGAATAATAATCTCTTCGCCGTTTGACATTCCGCCCTCTATACCGCCCGCATTGTTCGTGGCGCGATAATACCCTCCTTCCTTGTAAAAAATTTCGTCGTGGACCTTACTGCCGGGAAGCCGGGCGGCGGCAAAGCCTATACCTACCTCAACGCCCTTTATTGCCTGAACGCTCATTGCGGCGCCGCATAAAATCGCGTCCAGCTTTTCCGCATAGCGCATGCAGCTGCCGAAGCCGCTCTTTAAGCCCTTTACGCGTATTTCGACCACGCCGCCTGCGGTGTCGCCGTCGGCTTTTAATTGGTCGATAAGCTCCATAGCATTTTTCTGCGCGGCGCTGTCCAGCATAAACAGCGGCTGGCTTTTAGCGTTTTCGAGCTCTTCGAAGGCGTGGCTGTTGATATCCTCCACTCCGCAAACGGAAGTTACGTAGCCGCCGACCTGAATACCGAGCGACTTTAAATACTGCCTTGCAATGGCACCGCCCGCAACGCGCACCGCAGTTTCCCTTGCGCTTGCGCGCTCCAAGATGTTGCGCGCGTCGGTCTGGTCGTACTTGATAACACCCGTTAAATCGGCGTGACCGGGGCGCACGCGCGTAAGAGTTTTCTGCGTGACGTCCGCACCCTCCGGCGCCATAACCGCCTGCCAGTTTGCATAGTCGTTATTCTTTACGCAGAACGCAAGCGGACTGCCCAGCGTAAGCCTGTTGCGCACGCCCGACAGAATTTCCACCTCGTCCTTTTCTATCTTCTGCCTGCCGCCCCTGCCGTAGCCGCCCTGACGGAGCGCGAGATAGCCGTTTATTTGCTCTATATCCACGGGCAGGTTGGAGGGCAACCCCTCGATTATTCCGACGAGCATTTTGCCGTGCGATTCGCCTGCGGTAGTCAGTTTTATCATTTTGATTTACCCCCTTTAATTCCGGTCGGGTTTTATTTCTTACCAGTCGTTATTTTATAACCGCCGCCGCTCACCGTGACGGTTACGTCGCCGTCATACATAGTATATTGCGGCTGACAGTAATTGCAGCTATCTGACAGGGCCTGAAGCGCCGGATAGTAGG
>JAIDIR010000030.1 GCA_029052615.1 Clostridia bacterium
GTCTTTGCTTATATCTGTATAAATTAAGTTTGTTACACCGATATTTTTAAGCTTTTTGCAAAACTCAAGCGAATTGATATTTGTTATATCCCGCCACCCGTTTACGGCAACAAGATTATCTTTTGCGTCAACGCCTACGGCAATTACTTCACCAAACCTGTCAATCGCCTTTACAACAAAATCAAAATCGTTTACGGCAATCGTTCCCAAAATTACACGCCGAACACCGCATTCAAGGTATTTTTGAATTTGGTCAAGAGTCCTTATGCCGCCGCCGACTTCCACAAACGTTCCGCATTTGGTAACAATGTTTTCTATTGTTTTTGCGTTATCGGCTTTGCCGCTCTTTGCTCCGTCCAAATCCACGACGTGTAAATGCGTTGCACCGTCATCGGCAAATTTCAGCGCCGCCTCAAGCGGAGACACAGAATAATTTTTAACTTTGTCGTAATCGCCTTCACAAAGTCTGACTACCTTACCGCCAATTATATCAATCGCAGGAAAAATAAACATAATAAATCAGACCTCGTTGAAAGCGCGCAAAATTTCAAGACCCGTTTCCCCACTCTTTTCCGGATGAAACTGAACACCGTAGACGTTATTTTTTCTTACCGCCGCAGTTACTTCAAATCCGTAGTCGGTCGTAGCTGACAGTCCTTATTTGCATTTGGCAAAGTATGAATGCACAAAATAGACGTAATCACCTTGCGATAATCCTTTAAAAAGCGGATTGTCATCCAAAATATTCAGACTGTTCCAACCCATATGCGGAATTTTCAAGCCTAACGTGAAGTCTTTAAGGGGTAAAATCTCGCCTTTAATAATTCCAAGACCGTCATGTTCACCGTATTCGGAACTCTTATCAAACAAAAGCTGCATGCCAAGACAAATCCCAAGAAGTGGCTTGCCGCTATCGCATTGCTCTTTTATAACCAGATCAAGTCCGCTTTGCCTAAGCTTATCTGCAGCATCGCCAAATGCGCCCACTCCCGGCAAAATCAGTCTGTCCGCGCGCTTGATTTCACTTTTTTGCGAGGTAATAATGCTTTCGGCGCCAATCTTCTTAAGCGACTGTTGCAATGAAAACAAATTACCAACACCGTAATCAATTATAGCAATCATCAAAGAATCCCTTTACTTGACGGCAACGAAGTGCCGGTTACAGCAACTGCAGCTTTCAGCGCTCTGGCAAATGCTTTAAACGCACATTCTATAATGTGGTGAGTATTTTTACCGTACAACTGCACGAGATGCAACGTAATTTTTGCCTCTCTTACAAACGATAAGAAAAATTCTTCTATAAGCTCCGTATCAAAGAGACCTACACTCTTTTGCTTGTGGTTATCGCTGTCGTCCGTAACTTTTGCGCTTTCTATTTTCAAATCGTAATTGAGCGTTCCTCTGCCGCTTATATCAACCGCGCACAAAATAAGACTTTCGTCCATAGGAATTGTTACGTCGGCATAGCGGTTAATACCGACTTTGTCACCTATCGCATTTAAGAATGCCTGACCCAACGCGATACCAACGTCCTCAACGGTGTGGTGAAAATCCACTTCGACGTCCCCGACACACTCAACTTTCAGTCCGAAACCACTGTGCACCGCAAAAAGCTCAAGCATATGATTTAAAAAGCCGCAGTTCGTAGCAACCGAATATTCTCCGCCGTCCAAATTAAGCGTAAGTTTAATATCCGTTTCCCGTGTCTTTCTTTTAATTTCCGCCGTTCTCATTGTTTTTCTCCGTAATTATTTGCGCAATTACTTTTAGCAAATGATTTATTTCACTTTCAGTTCCGACGGTTATGCGCACGAAGTCGTTAATTC
>JAIDIR010000300.1:0-630 GCA_029052615.1 Clostridia bacterium
CGACGGCGCTACCGTTAAGGATTTCATCACCGGTGCAACGGCTGTTATCGGCGAAAAAATCGCTATCCGCAGATTTGAAATTTACGAAACGAAAGGCAAAATCGAAACCTATATCCATATGGGCGGCAAGGTCGGCGTTATGGTTGAAGCAGTTGACTTCACCGCAGGCAGCGAAGAAACGTTGCACGATGTAGCTTTGCAGATTGCAGCAAGCAAGCCTTCCTACGTTGCGGAAGCGGACGTTCCCGCAGAAGTAGTTGAAAAAGAAAAGGAAATAATGCTCGTTCAGATGCAGAACGACGAAAAGAACGCAAAGAAGCCCAAGGAGATTCTGGAAAAAATCGTTATGGGCAAAATCGGCAAGTTCTATTCGGAAAACTGCCTCTTAAAGCAGGCGTTCGTAAAGGACGATTCCCAGACCGTGGAGCAGGTTATCGGCAAGAAGTTCAAGGTCGTTCGCTTCGTTCGTTGGGAAATGGGCGAAGGCATCGAGAAGAAGCAGGAAAACCTGCAGGATGAGGTTGCAAAGCAAGTAGAAGCTATGAAAAAAGCGTAAGCTTAATAGATTGATTTTACAAAGGGAGGCTGTGCCTCCCTTTTATTTTGCTCAACCGTTAAATTCCATTATTT
>JAIDIR010000300.1:640-2782 GCA_029052615.1 Clostridia bacterium
ATTTTAATTTATTGTAAATTTATCGTTGATTTAAGGCGCGGCGTATGCTATAATTAGGCAGTGGAGGAAAAGTATGAAACCGAAGTATAAAAGAGTTTTAATTAAACTCTCGGGTGAAGCGCTTGCCGGCAAGGAAGGACACGGCTTGAACGAAAACGTCATTTCGGGCGTTGTCGACCAGATTGAAGCCATAAAGAATATGGGCGTGGAAATCGCTCTGGTCATAGGCGGCGGCAACTTCTGGCGCGGTCGTCAGGGTAAAAAGATGGACAGAACGACCGCCGACCATATGGGTATGCTTGCAACGGTTATGAACTCGCTTGCAATGATGGACGCGCTTGAACAGCGCGGAATTCCCACCCGCGTGCAGACGGCGCTTATAATGACCTCGGTTGCCGAACCGTATATTTTGCGCAAAGCTCTGCACCATTTCGAAAAGGGCAGGGTGGTAATAATGGCGTGCGGCACGGGCAATCCCTACTGCTCCACCGATACGGCGGCTGCTCAGCGCGCCTGCGAAATTCAGGCGGACCTTCTGATGATGGCTAAGAATATAGACGGCATTTACGATTCCGACCCCAAGACCAATCCCGCCGCAAAGAAGTACGAGCATATAAATTATATTGACATAATTAAGAACGGCATTAAGGCGATGGACGCCACCGCCGCGACCATGTGTATGGAAAACGACGTGCCCGTAATTGCGTTCGGGCTGGATGAAAAGAATTCTATCGTCCGCGTAGTGTGCGGCGAAAAGCTTGGCACGGTGATAGACAATCACTGATTTATAAAAGAAAAATTTTATTCGGGAGACGAAAATTATGGAAAACGAGCTTATTGAGGAAATTATACTTATTCTCGACGACAAGCTGGAAAAGGCGGTTTCGGTACTTAAGGAGGACTTTGCGACTATCCGTGCAGGGCGCGCAAATCCCCACATTCTCGACAAGGTGACCGTCGATTACTACGGCGCAATGACCCCCGTTACGCAGATGGCAAACGTCTCCGTGCAGGAAGGCAGATGCCTGGTCATTTCCCCGTGGGACGTTTCGGCGCTTAAGGGAATTGAAAAGGCAATTCAGATTTCCAACATAGGGCTTACACCCACCAACGACGGCAAGGTGATAAGGCTGGTATTTCCCGAGCTCACCGAAGAGCGCCGCCGCGACCTCGTTAAGCAGATTAAAAAGATGGGCGAGGACGCGAAGATTGCGCAGCGCAACGTGCGCCGCGACGCCATGGACGGCTTGAAGAAGCTAAAGAACGACAAGACCGTTTCCGAGGATGAATTTGCCGCAGGCGAAAAGGAAGTGGAAAAGCTGGTTGCCGACGCGGTTGCCAAGGTCGACGCAACGGTAGCTTCGAAAGAGAAGGAAATAATGACTGTATAATGGCAGTCAATAATGAATTAAACGTACCCCGTCACGTGGGTATTATAATGGACGGCAACAGGCGGTGGGCGAAAAGGCGCCTGCTTCCCGGTGCCGCGGGACACAGCGCGGGCATGAAGCGCATGATTTCGCTTGCAGAGCGAGCAAAGCAGGCGGGCGTGCGCTACTTAACCGTTTACGCGCTTTCCACCGAAAATCTTTTGCGGCCGCAGGACGAACTGGATAAGATGTTCGCGCTCATCAAAAAGAATTTTCAACCCAACGTCGAAAAGCTGGTTGCGCAGGGCGCTGCCGTAAAGGTAGTGGGCAATCTTTCTTTGCTGCCCGGCGACGTTCGGGAAGTGATTGAAAAATCGCTTGAAAAATCGCCCGAAAGCGCCGACTTTACTTTTATTATGGCGCTGGGCTACGGTGCGCGCGCCGAAATAGTGCAGGCGGCAAACGTCGCCGTTAAAAATAAAAAAGAGGTGGACGAGGATAGCTTTTCCTCGCTCCTGTACACGCGCGGCATACCCGACCCCGACTTCATTATAAGGACGGGGGGAGAGCTGAGGCTTTCCAACTTCCTTTTATGGCAGGCGGCGTATGCGGAGCTTTATTTCACCGACGTGCTTTTCCCTGATTTTACAAACGCTAAATTCGACAAGGCATTGGCAAACTTTTCGGCGCGTGCAAGGCGCTTCGGCAAGGTTTAAAGGAGTTCAGGTAATGAAAAAGAGGTTTATAACCGGCGTATGCTACGTCATAGTCA
>JAIDIR010000301.1 GCA_029052615.1 Clostridia bacterium
GTATAATTTAACTGTAAATTCAAGGAGGAATATATGATTTTTAAATCGAAAATTACCGTGCTTGCGTTGACTTCCGCGTTCGTGCTTTCGGGCTGGCTTCTGCCCGCCTGTTCAAGCCGTAAGGACGAGCTTGACGCGCCGGACCAAATAACGGGGCAGACCGTGGACGACGACAACCGCACGGAAGAAAATAACGGTGAGGAAAACAACGGCTCGGGAACGGGCAACGAAAATAACGAAAATAATAACGAAAACAACGGGGAGAGCGGACAGCCGCAGGGCAACGGAAACGGCAACGAAACGTTTGTGAACACCCAACCTAAGGAGGAAAAGGCGGAATACATACTCGTAAACTCCGCGGGTGTAAATTTGCGCTCGGGTGCGGGCACGGGCTATTCCGCGCTGGGCACTGCCGAAAAGGGAACGCTTTACGCGCTTGTCGGGCGCACAGGCAACTGGTATAAGACATATTACAAAAATAAAACCGCGTATATAAGCGCGGGATATTGCACGGTGGTGCAGATGGACAAGAGCGCAAACGCGCAGATTGAAAAGGTAATCGAGGAGGGCTATAAGTGCCTGGGCGTGACCTACGTTTACGGCGCAACGCGCTATCACGACGGCAAGGGCAACAAGCTTAAGGGCTTTACCACTTCGGCGTTCGACTGCTCTTCGCTGATGCAATATATGTTCAAGGTGGGCGCAAACGTTAACTTGCAGGTAAATACGCGCACGCAGGTATATCAGGGCACCACGGTCAAAAAGAGCGCGCTTAAACGCGGCGATTTGCTGTTCTTTACCAACGCGTCGCGGAAGAATAACGTGGGCGTGGAAAGGATAGGGCACGTGGCTATGTATCTGGGCGATAATTATATTCTGCACACCGCTTCGGACTATGCGAAAATAGAGCAGATTTCTACCACGCGGTGGGGCTATTATATTCAGGCGCAAAGAATGATTTAAAAACTTAATAAAAAGATAGAGGGCGCGAATTTGAAAAAATTCGCGCCCTCCGCGGTTTTCCCCGCTAAGGAATTATATTACAGGTCGTCAACGTCCTGAACGGGCTTTTCGTAATTTTCTTCACAAGTGCCCGTATAGCTCCCGAACGGGTCGTCAAAGCTGAAAAAGCAATTATTTGCAGTTTTTCGTGCTTTTGGAAGAGCCGCAGTTCTTGTTGCACTGCTTGTTCTGCTTGTTTTCCGTGTTGTTAGCCTTCTTCATATTTTCTCCTTTCCGTAAGGAACGTTAAGCGCGACAAAACCCTGACTCGATTTGCACAGGGGACATATAGTCCACGCCTCTTTGGAGGTGTGCATATGTCCGCATTCCTTGCAGACGTAGAGGATGGGGCTTTCGTTCTTGTAGAGATTGCCGCTTTCCATAGCTTCGTGAAGATATCCGAAAATCTGTTCGTGATGTTTTTCCACGTTAGCCGTCAAAGTGAATAAAGCCGCAATATCCGCAAAACCTTCGTCTTTAGCTATCCTTGCATATTCGGGATAAATTCTTTCGTGTTCGTTTCTTTCATCCTCTTTCGCAAGGCGCAGCATTTCGACTAAATCGCCCGTATGAAAGGGATAACCCGCGTCTATTACGATATTATCGAGCTTCAGCCCGCGCTTGGTAAGTTCTTCAAAAAATCTTCTTGCGTGAACGGTTTCGTTCTTTGCAAGCGACTTGATTTCATCCGCAAGCGCAATATATCCCTGCGCGGTAGCCTCCCTTGCAATCAGCTGATAGCGCATTCCCGCCTGACTTTCGCCGGCAAAGCTGCGTGCAAGATTTAAATAAGTTTGTGTTTCATCAAAGTGCATAACCTTCCTCCGTGCAATTATCTTGCGTAGGTTTTTGTTAGCTTATGCGTTTAATCACTTGGAAGAATTTGCAAAATACTTTATGCGCTCTGTTGATTTTTATATAAAAGCGTGATATACTAAATAAGCCAAACAAACTTAATAATATACAGTATAGGGGTATTCTTTTGTTTTACCCATTTTATCGCGTACATCTTTTAGAATTTGGTAAAAATGCAAATTCCAACGGTGTGCGTGAATACTCGTGCTGTATAAGGTTTGTTTGGCGACAATCGGAGTTTGTGTTTTTCGTGCGCTTACTTCGGTTGGCGCACTTTTTTATTTTCAGGAGGGTTTTTTATGAGGAAGAAAATTTTGGCAATGCTTTTATGCTTGGTGACTGCGCTTGGCTGCGCGTTCGGCTTTACCGCCTGCGGAGGCGGCGGCGATACGGGTGACGGCGGAAACGGCGACGACAAGACCGAGCAAACTACGCCCAACGAAAAGCCCGGTAATGACGACGATAAAAAGCCCGACAATTCGGACGAAAACAAGACCGACGACAAGAAGGGGGACGACGAAAAAGAACCCGACGGTTCGGACGACGACAAGACGGTAGACCAAGCCGAAGCATTTAAAGCGATAACCGACGCCTTGCAGGCAAAGTTAGACGACGAATACGGCGATGGCGCAGAAATTTTATCAATTTGTAATTTGGGACTTTATTTGGGTTGTAAAGTTAGTTATAATAATGCAGTAAAGACCGTAAGAACGTCAGCACAAACAAAGAATTGGTTAGACGATAATGGCAATATTTTTGACTACGATAAAGCAAATCGTTTAATTGAAAATTCAACTTTAAGAGAATTAGATGGCGAATTTGTCGGCTTATACTTATCGGATAGCGAAAGCACAATGGATAAAGCATTTGTTAAAGAAATGATAGAAAACCGTGTAGGAACTGACTGTGATATAA
>JAIDIR010000302.1 GCA_029052615.1 Clostridia bacterium
CAGCGGAATAGGCGGGCTGAATTTGTTGTACGAGTGTGCCGTGCGTGTGCCCGACGCGCATTATTTTTTTATTTCGGACAATAAAAACGTTCCGTACGGCAATAAAAGTGCCGAAGAAATATACCGCCTGACGCGCATAGCTCTCGACGGAATAGAGAAGTATAATCCAGCGGCGCTCGTCGTTGCATGCAATACCGTAACGGCGCAGTGCATCGGCAAACTGAGAAGCGATTATCAATTTCCCGTAATAGGTATACAGCCGGCGGTTAAGCCTGCGGCAGTTCACGGCGGGAGCTGTCTGGTCCTTGCAACCGAGGCGACCGTTCACAGCGCTTCCTTTTCGTCGCTCGTAGAACGCTACGACAACGGGGGCTTTACGGTGGCGGGGTGCAGGGAGCTTGCGGAATATATCGAGGAAAATATATTCAATCTACCCGAAAAGCTTCCCGATGGCTTATTGCCAGACGTGAAAACCGACGGCGTCGTTCTTGGCTGCACCCATTACGCTTACGTCAAAAGACAGATAGAAAATTACTATCAATGTCCCGTTTACGACGGAATAATAGGGACGGCTGACCATTTTGCGGAAATTGTAGGGATTTGTAACCACTTTAATACCTTTTTAGGGAAAACCGACCACTTAGACTATAGCAAGTTAAAAGTAACCTTTTTAAGCGGCAATTATGTTAAAAATACCGAGATTTTTAAAAGACTCACGGAGGGGATGTTATAGGGTGGTCAGACAAATATCGAATTTTGCAATATTTTATCAAAATTTTTGCAAGAAATTTTTAAAAAGTGGTTGACAGTGGGCAAAAGCTGTGATAAGATAAAAACACCTAACTGCTGAGGCACTGTTATATGTTTATGTTGACCGGTGAGTATAATCACCAACTCGATGCGAAGAATAGGATGAGAATTCCGGCTAAGCTCAAGAAGGAGCTTGGCGACGAATACTATTTCGCAAAGGGTTCCAACCACTGCATATACGTCTTTTCAAAGGAAACGGTCGAGCAGCAGTTCGAAAGCCTCAAGGACATAAAGCTTTCCGACCTTGAAAGACAGAAGAGCGTAAGAGCTTTTGCAAAGTCTTTCGTACCCGCAGTAGAGGACGGTCAGGGAAGAGTGATTTTAAGTCCCGAGCTTCGTAAGCACGCAAATATGGAAAAGGACGATAAAGACCTGGTCATCTGCGGAGCGGTATCGAGAGTTGAAATCTGGTCCAAGAAAGTATACGACGAATACTTCAACGGCGAAGACGAAGATTACGACAATCTCATATCGATGCTCGATATCTAAATTATGGCTGTCTTTTCCCATCTGCCCGTTATGCTTGAAGAGTGCATAGAGGGGTTAAACGTAAAAAACGGCGGAATTTACTTCGACGGTACGATAGGCGGCGGCGGACACTCCTACGAAATTTTGAGGAGGAGTTCCCCCGACGGCAGACTGATTGCAACCGACCTTGACGACGACGCGATAGCGGCGGCAACCAAAAGGCTTGCAGAGTTTGACGGCAGATTTAAAATTTTTAAATCGAATTACAAAAATTACGAAGCCGCGTTTAAAGGCGCGGGCGTCGACAAAGTTGACGGCATGCTGCTCGATTTCGGCGTATCAAGCTATCAGCTCGATTGCGAAGAGCGCGGGTTTTCCTATATGAAACCGGGTGCGCCGCTCGATATGAGGATGGACAAGTCGTCACCGCTGACGGCGGAGATAATCTTAAACGAATATCCCGAAAAGAAAATCGCGGAGATTTTAAAAGATTACGGCGAAGAGCGGTTTGCAAACATTATTGCTTCCAACCTCGTAAAGGCAAGGGAGAGCAAGCGGCTGACAACCTGCGGACAGTTCGTTGAAATAATAGAGAAAAGTATTCCCAAAAAATTTCAGCAGAACGGTCCCGCCGCAAGAAAAAGCTTTCAGGCAATAAGAATTGCAACCAACGGCGAGCTCGAAGGTCTGTACGACTGTGTGGTCGGACTGACGAGAAAGCTTAAAGTCGGCGGAAGAATAGCGATCCTGACCTTCCATTCGCTGGAAGACAGGATAGTAAAGAGGGCTTTCAAGCAATTGGAGCTTGATTGCATATGTGACAAGAGCTTGCCCGTATGCGTCTGCGGAAAGAAAAAGGAAATTGAAATAATAACAAAAAAACCTACAGTGGCATCCGTAAAGGAAATGGCGATAAATTCCCGTTCAAAATGCGCCAAACTTCGGATAGCCGAAAGAATAAATTAAATGATAAGGCGATAAGGAGAAATACAATGGCAGTCGATTCACCCGTTCTGGAGAGAATAACAGGAGAAAGAAAGGAAAAAGTTTACGCGGTTCCCACGCGTTTGGACTTTATGGCTGAAGAGGAGCACAATGCGCGTATCCGCGATACGTACGCAAGGCTTATCAACCCCGAAAATAAGATAGAGGACGTCTTCAACCGCGTACGTAAGGAAGAAAACGTCGTCGCTGAACCCGAAGTTCGCACGGCACCCGTAGCTTCCCGCCCCTATATGGTGGAAAACGCCAGGGCTGACGCGGCGATATTCCGTGCGGACAGTGCGATTAACGCAAAGAGAGTTGCAACCGTAGAGGCGGTTGCTCCCGCCGAGGAGGAGAGCGAGGACCTTCGCCCCACGCCTACGACTATACAGTATCAGACGATAGCAAGGAAAGAGGAGCAGACCGAGGTTGAAACCCCGACGCGCAAAAAGTCGCACGTTTTCGGCAAGAGAGAAAAGATAATCGTAGCAATCTTTATTGCTGTCGTCGTTGCTCTCGTAACGCTGGTAATCGTAAACTCTGCAATCATCAGCAATCTTAATGCTGACATAGCGCAGGTTCAGGAC
>JAIDIR010000303.1 GCA_029052615.1 Clostridia bacterium
ACTTGGAGGTGCGCTCCATTGCCTCTTCCGCCTGGTCGTGCGTATGGCCGTATTCGCTGCACTGGTCGAACGCCATAATGACGTCCGCGCCGAGGTTCTCTTCAATCTCTATCGCCTTTTCGGGTGTAAAGAAATGTTTCCGTCCGTCTATCGACGAATTAAAATATACCCCGTCGTCGGTAATTTTATTCAGTTTTGCAAGCGAAAAAACCTGAAAACCGCCGCTGTCCGTTAAAATAGGGCCGTCCCAGTTCATAAATTTATGAAGTCCGCCAGCCTTTTTGACCACCTCGTCGGAAGGGCGCTCGTACAGATGATAGGTGTTTGCCAGTATTATGCTGCTGCCCGCTTCCTTTAAATCCTTGGGCAAAATTCCCTTGACGGTCGCCTGCGTGCCGACGGGCATATATACGGGCGTTAAAATATCGCCGTGCGGAGTGTGGAAAACTCCCGCGCGCGCTCCCGTGTATTTATCGATATGTTGTAATTCGTAACTGAAATTTTTTGACATGGGTTACCTTGGTTTGACTAAATGAAGAAACAGCAGTCGCCGAACGAAAAGAAACGGTATTTTTCTTTTACCGCCGTTTGGTAAAGCTCCAGAACTTTTTCCCTGCCCGTGAGTGCGGCGACCAGCATAACCAGCGTGCTTTCGGGCAGATGGAAGTTGGTTATAAGCGCGTCAACGCACTTGAATTTGTAGGGCGGATAGATGAATATATGCGTTTCGCCGCTGCCCGCTTTTAAAATTCCGTCCTCACCCGCCGCGCTTTCGAGCGTGCGCACCGAGGTCGTGCCGACGGCGATAATACGCCTGCCATCCGCCTTTGCCCTGTTTATGGTATCTGCGGCGCATTGCGAAACCTCGTAATACTCGCCGTGCATCTTGTGGTCGGTGATTATATCTTCCTTGACGGGGCGGAACGTGCCCAGCCCGACGTGAAGAAGGACTTCGACGATTTCCACGCCCATTGCGCGTATCTTTTGCATAAGCTCGGGCGTGAAGTGCAGTCCCGCGGTGGGCGCAGCCGCCGAACCGTCGGTCTTGGCGTACACCGTCTGGTACCTGTTTTTGTCCTTTAACTTTTCCTTGATGTACGGGGGAAGGGGCATCGAGCCCGCCTCCTCTAAAATATTTTCGAACACGCCGTCGTAGGTGAAGCGCACTATGCGCTCTCCGCTGTCGGTTATATCCTCGACGGTGAACGATAATTTTTCGTTGATTGTAAACGACTTGCCAATCGCGCACTTTTTGCCCGGCTTGCACAGCACTTCCCACTTGTCCTTGTCAAGGCGCTTGAGCAATAAAATTTCCACCGCGCCGCCGTTGGGGGTGTGCGCGTACAGGCGCGCCGGCAAAACCTTTGTGTTGTTGATAACCAGCACATCACCCGCTTTCAGATAGTCGGTAACGTCGCGGAATATACGGTGCTCCACCCTGTCCGCCGCCCTGTCGTAGACGAGCATACGCGAGCTGTCGCGCGGCTCCGCAGGGGTCTGGGCAATAAGCTCGGGCGGCAGGTCGTAATAAAAGTCGCTCTTTTTATACTGCACCGCCATTATTATTCGTCCTTGTTGAACATAGTCAGCTGCTGCAACTGCTTTTCGGTTATTTTATAACCGAGGTGCTGATAGCCGCCGCGCATAATCATTCTGCCGCGGGGCGTGCGCGCGATAAAGCCGAGCTGTAAAAGGTACGGCTCGTATACGTCCTCTATAGTGCCCGCGTCCTCGCCGACGGTTGCGGCAAGCGTTTCAAGCCCAACCGGTCTGCCGTCGAATTTTTCGGCAAGCGCCCTTAAAAGGTTGCGGTCGGTTTCGTCCAGCCCCAAATCGTCTATCTCCATTCTGGAAAGCGCGAATTTTGCGTCCGCAAGGGTAACCGCCGCGCTGTCGTTGACCGTTGAAAAGTCGCGCACGCGCTTTAAAAGCCTGTTGGCGATACGGGGCGTGCCGCGCGAACGCATTGCGATTTCGCGTGCGGCGGCGGGCTCGATTGCAATTTCAAGCGTCTTTGCGCTGCGCAGAACTATTTCTTCAAGCTCCTCGGGCGTGTACATTTCCAGACGGCAGACTATGCCGAACCTGTCGCGCAGGGGATTGGCAATCATGCCCGCGCGCGTGGTCGCGCCGATAAGCGTGAATTTTTTGAGCGAAAAGCGGATATTGCGCGCACTGGGTCCCTTGCCGACGATAATGTCAAGCGCGTAGTCCTCCATCGCCGAATATAAAATTTCCTCCACGCTGTGGTTGAGGCGGTGAATTTCGTCAATGAACAGAACGTCGCCCTCGCTGAGGTTGGTCAACAGCGCCGCCAAATCGCCGCTGCGCTCGATTGCGGGGGCGCTGGTCATTTTAAGCTGACCGTTCATCTCGTTTGCGATTATGTGCGCGAGAGTGGTTTTGCCCAGACCGGGCGCGCCGTATAAAAGGACGTGTTCCAACACCTCGCCCCTCTTTTTTGCGGCGTTCATATATACGGTAAGGTTTTCCTTTACCTTAGTTTGTCCGACGTAGGCGTCCAAAGTCTTGGGGCGAAGCGCGTTTTCTTCCGCGTCGTATTCGCCCTTGGTGCTCTGCAAAAGCCTGTTTTCGTCCTCTCCGTAATAATCTTCGTCAAACATACTTTACATACCCTTTAAAGCTAACATAATAATGTCTTCAACCGTCTTCGCGCCCTGCTGTTTAGCCTTGGACACGGCGCGTTCGGACTCCGCACGGGTGAAGCCGAGGGAAATGAGCGCGACTACCGCGTCCTCGTCCCCGCCGGAAATATGAACGATGGGCGAAGAATCCTCCGCGCTTACGCCGCCGACGGGTGCTATTACCCTGTCGCGCAGCTCGACTATAATCTTTTCAGCCGTCTTTTTGCCCATACCCTTAACGCGGGAAAGCGCCTTGACGTCACCCGTGGCAACGGCAAGCGCAACGTCGTTTACGCTCATCTGCGACAGGACGGAAATACCCACCTTGGGACCAACGCCCGAAACCGAAATAAGCTTTAAAAACATTGCCTTTTCCTGCATGGACGAAAAGCCGTAAAGCTGAACGCCGTTTGCTTCGGAAACCTGCAAATAGGTATAAAGCTCGCATTCCGCGCCTTCGGTCATTTTGGAAAAAGCCGCGCCAGAGCAATACACTTCGTAGCCCACTCCGCCGACGACGACTATCGCGCTGTCGGTACCCATATTCAATACTTTGCCTTTTAAATATCCAATCATAGAGAGACTCCTTTC
>JAIDIR010000304.1 GCA_029052615.1 Clostridia bacterium
TTTACAAGATAGCTTTTAACCGTCTCGGTAGGCTGAACGCCCTTTGCAAGCCAAGCCTTTGCCTTTTCCACGTCGATATTGATTTCAGCGGGGCTCTTGAGGGGATCAACGTAACCGATTTTGTCGATGTACTCGCCCGACTGTGCCTTTCTGGAATCGATAACGACCACTCTGTAGAAGGGGGACTTCTTGTCGCCCATTCTCGTAAGTCTCATCTTTACTGCCATAGTATATATTCTCCTTCGCCGTTTCGGCTTTAAAAATTTTTTTCTTATTTAAAACGGAAGCCTGCGCTTACCGCTCTTCAACTGTTTCATCAATAATTTTGTTTGTTCGAACTGCTTTAAGAGCTGATTAACTTCCTGCACGCTCGTGCCCGAGCCCGCCGCAATACGCTTCTTTCTTGAAGAGTTTATAACCGAAGGTTCGTTCCTCTCCTTGACCGTCATGGAAAGTATTATCGCTCTGGTGCGCTCTATCCTGCTCTCGTCTATGTCGCCGTCCTTAATCTTTCCGCCGAGGCCGGGCATCATGGAAACTAGCGCCTGCGCGCCGCCCATCTTCTTCATACTGTCGAACTGGGTAAGATAGTCCTCCAGCGTGAAGGAGTTTTCCAGCATCTTCTTCTGCATCTTTTTGGCTTCTTCGGCGGACACCGCCTCCTGCGCCTTTTCGATAAGCGACAAGACGTCGCCCATGCCCAGAATTCGCGAAGCCATTCTGTCGGGATAGAAATATTCGAGGTCGGTCGACTTTTCGCCCACGCCGATAAACTTTATGGGCTTGCCCGTGACCGCCTTTATGGAAAGGCACGCACCGCCGCGCGTATCGCCGTCCAGCTTGGTCAGCACTATGCCCGTGACCTCCAGCCTTTCGTTGAACGTCTTTGCAACGTTCACCGCAACCTGACCCATCATGGAGTCGACGGTTAAAAGTATCTCGTCCACGCGCACGGCTTTTTTGATATTTTCAAGCTCCTGCATCAGCGCTTCGTCGATTTCCAGACGACCCGCCGTATCTATTATGACCGTATCGTAGCCCATGGACTTTGCGTAGTCAATCGCCTGCGGAGCGGTCTTGACGGGGTTCTGCGTTCCCTTTTCGAACACCTCCACCTGCACGTTTTTGCCGACTACTTTAAGCTGTTCGATAGCCGCGGGACGGTAGACGTCGCAACCGACCAGAAGGGGCTTTTTGCCGCCCTTTTTCAGAAGCAGAGCAAGCTTGCCGCAAAGGGTGGTCTTGCCCGCGCCCTGCAAGCCGCACATCATAATGACCGTGGGCGGATTGGGCGCAACCGTCAGCTTGGCGTTCTGCGAGCCCATCAGCGCGATAAGCTCTTCGTTTACGATTTTAATAACCTGCTGGGCGGGGTTAAGGCTTTCAAGAATTTTCTGTCCGACCGCCTTTTCGGAAACCTCGGCGCAGAACTGCTTTGCAACCTTGATGTTAACGTCCGCTTCCAACAGCGCCACGCGCACCTCGCGCATTGCCGTCTTTATTTCGAGCTCGGTAAGCCTGCCCCTCTTGGTGAGCTTGGAAAATATATGATTTAATCTTTCGGATAACGATGCGAACAACGCCATAATTATTTTCCTTTTAACTTACTCTTTGCCTAACTTTTTCAAGCCTGCGGCAATCTCTTGGCTATAGTCCTTGTCTAAAATCGCGGTTAATTGCGCAATATCTTCGGCATATTCGGGGTGCGACTTTACAAACTTTTCCGCCCATATGCCGACGTCAGTCATCATAAAGGACGTAAGAAGGTCGCCCTCGGCTAAAAGTCTGTCGTGCTGCAGCTTGTCGTCGTATTCCTGAAGCTGCTTTTTGCAGAGGTTCAGACACTCCGAAACGCCCTGTCTGGAAATCCCCTTCTGCTCGGCAATTTCCGAAACGGTCAAATCGAGGTTGAAATACATATCGGTTATTTCCTGCTGGTTGGGCGTAAGCAGCTTGCCGTACAAATCCCAAAGGCGCATAAACTGAATTTTATCCATAAAATTGCTCCGTAAGTATAAACCACTTGTAGACGGTTGTCAAGCATTTTTACTTGACAAAATTTCGTTTTTAAAAAAGTGATAAAATTTCACAAAATGAAAGCTGTTTTACTTTTTGCCGCCGCACGCAAAACTTGAAAAGCGGTATTGACTAAACGGGTAAATAATGGTAAAATAATTCGCAGAGGTTCAAACGAAATGAAAAAGACTGTTGACGGAACTACATACGACACGCAGAGCGCCACTCTGGACAAAAAATTCACGTTCGGCGCACCCGGCGACGCAACCGGTTACGAGGAAACTCTGTACATAACTTTCGACGGTAAATATTTCATTTACACCAACGGCGGCGCACAGTCCAGGTACACGCACGAGGACATTACGCCCATTGCAAGGGAGCAGGTCAAGGACTGGGTGCTCTCCCACTGAATAAACTTAACGCGAGGTAACTATGCTTTTCAACCTACTCGAAGGCGAAGCGGCAAACGGCGTGGACTGGTCGGCGGTGTGGCACACCGTTTTAGACTGGCTTACGCACACGGGCATAAAAATAGTAATCGCAGTTGCGGTACTGCTTATATCGTTTGCAATCATAAACGCCGTAACCAAAAAGATTTACAAGACCTGCCAGAAGAAGAACGCCGACGAAACCATTTCCCGCGTGGCGACGCAAGCCGCGAGAATAGCTTTGAAATTGCTCGTTCTCGTCTGCCTGATTGCCTACCTCGGCTTTGAAATTGCCGCCATATCCGCGGTCATATCCTCCATCGGTATAGGTATTTCGCTTGCGGTGCAGGGCACGCTGGGCAACTTTGCGGGCGGCGTTATTATCATTTTAATGCGCCCCTTCAAGATTGGCGACTATATTACGAGCAACGGCGTGGAAGGCACGGTCGAGGACATAAAACTTTTCTATACGCACATAGTAACTACCGACAACAAAGCCGTGGTTATCCCCAACGGAACGCTTGCAAACAACGTTATCGTCAACGCTTCGGCAAAGGACACCAGGCGCGTGGACATAGTTATGCAGGTTGCCTACGGCTCGGACGTAAAGCTCGTTAAAGAGCTGATTAAAAAGGTGTGCGACGAAAACGAGCTTGCTTTCAAGGACCCCGCTCCCTTCGTGGAGATGAGCGAACTAAACGAAAGTTCCCTCGATTTCACCGTGCGCGTATGGTGCAACAGACCCGACTACTGGACGGTCAAGTTTGCGCTTCTGGACAACATTAAAAAGGCGCTGGACGAAAACGGCATTGAAATTCCCTTCAGGCAGGTTGACGTTCACGTTAAGGACGGAGCTTCCGCCGACGAAAAATAATAAGGAGTGAAAAATTATGGCTGATAACGAGAACAAGAACGAGGGCAAGGTTTCGGGCTTTTTCAAAAACCTTGGCAAGAAATTCGACAACGCAACCTACGAAATGCGTTTGCAGAGCGACTTTGGAAAGTCGCACAAGAAGTACGCAATTTACAGCGGCACCTCCATTTTGACCGCCAGTCCCGAAATTGCCGTTGAGGAGCATTTGGACGAGAACTATCTTATTACCATTGACGACGACGAGCAGATAGCCGCGGGCAACTTAATCGAGGATACCGATTCGGGCGAAGTCCGCCACATTGCCGCGGTTGAAAAGACCACGCTTGCCGTTGAATTCGACGGCAAGACGGCAGACCACGACGCCCTGAAAATAACGCTGGGCGAACCCGCCGTTAAGGTTGACGTAATCAAAGTGGGAAATGACTTTTATTTAAAGTAATTAAAAAGCAAAACGAAAAAACGCCGCGGCAAATGCCGCGGCGCTTTTAAAATCAATGCGGTTCTATCCAACCGTTTTCCAGTCCTATATCCGCTAAATACAAGTCCAACTCATCAGACTCTGCAACCGTTCCAATCGTATATAGCCTGTCGCGGTACGTAATGTAACGCGTACTCATTGAAATATCTTCGCCTTCACCGTATATTAGTTTAAGATATCTGTTTGAGCCGGGCATCAAAGAATCAGTAAGTTCGTATTCATGCCCGATTATAAAATTGTAAACGAAATTTATCTGCTCGCTATCGGTTAAAGTAAATTCGCCGACATACGAGTCAAAGAACTCCACCTCGATACTCGTCGGGGCGTTTTTTAACTGTTTGAATACGTCCGCGGGACTGATAGTTTTTTTCGCGCACGAGGATAAAACCGCCGCACTCATCGCCGCCATACATACCGCAACCACACCTACGATTATATTTTTCAATTTCTTTTTTTTCGAAATCACTTAATACCTCCTCACATTATTTTTGAAGCATAAATGCCGATGCTCTTATCTGTCTGTACTGATAATTAAAATTTATATATCGATCTTGATTTGCCGTACTCCACCCATCAACACAGCGCAAATAATAAAAATCGTCTCGTTTTTCAACCCATTTATCATGCCATCCGAATAGCCAGTATCTATTATTAACTTGGTAAAAATGAGAGAATTTTTCATAACCGACAACTATTACGGCATGAGACCACTCTTCTCCACTCGCAGTCTTCGCATTAAAGCTTGAAAATATCGGGCGGTTATTATATATCTCATGAATATAATTATCCATCGTGGGAGAATCATAATTTTTTAAATAATAATCATAACCTGTGTAGTTAGCATAATTTTCAAAAGACTTTTTTGTATATTTCCACCAATTACTATCGGTAGTTTTGAAATAATTAGTATCATTTATAAACCAAGTAAAAGTTTCTATTTCATCGTTATTGATAAGAGCATTTTCATAACCGAGCCAATTAAAATATATCGCCATATTTGTCATCGCTGTCTGAATACACGTTCCGTCAACCTTTTTATCCGGATGTCTATTATTATATGCTAAATTAAATAAACTTTGACTATAAAAGATATGATCATCAAAAGCAAGATGGTTAAAGCCTGTAATAAAGTCATCATTAATATTTATTACATCCTCATCCGAAGCATTAGAATCAATTCTAACATCATTCCAACTTATTATAAATTCGGATGAACTTGCTGCTTTAGGAAACTCCATTTTAATATCATTAAATGCTTTTTGAACTTGAGAAGAATCCAAGCTATTCCCATGCAAATCAAAATACTGACCATTATCAATATATATACAGTCTAATGATCCCGCATAATATATCTTGCCTTTACCATAAAATTTATTTATATATTCTTCACAATCAAAACCAAATTCTATTATATCGTCAACCAAAAAGTCTAAGATTACGTAATCAATTTTTCCATCCCTATTTAAGACCAATACCTTTGCTACAACTGATTCTTCTAAATCATAAAGATTTATGGCATCTTCAATTTCGAGTTCAGTATATCCTATATTACTTACTTTATATTGATATTCCATAAAGTTTAAGCCGGCAGACTCATAATTACTTTCATTGTAAGCAAAAGTGCTACCCACAAAAAAAGAACAGCAAATCGCCAAACTTATAATTGTTGCTAATAAAACTTTGATTCGTCTCTTCATACAAAACTCTCCCTTGTATTTTATACTATGTACTTTTAAAATTCAAGTACTGTATAATAAATCTATCATAATAATTGCAGCATTTCCACCACCTTTGGTTTACATTTATGTAACCTATGGGTTACATTTATGAAAAGTCAGACAAAATTTTTTTACTTTGTCTGACTTTCGATTTTTTTTATAACTTTTTGAATATATGATAAATCTAAAATTCAATCGTCGGGGTCGATAAGCACGTGCAGATCTTCGGGCTGCTTTACGCCCTTGTACAG
>JAIDIR010000305.1 GCA_029052615.1 Clostridia bacterium
TTTCCACAACGTCCAAAGAGTAGATCGTGCGGAATTCGCCCTCCTCCGTCTTAGCGGTACCCGTCATACCGGAGAGCTTGCGGTAGAGACGGAAATAGTTCTGGAAGGTGATGGTCGCGTAGGTCTTGTTCTCCTCGCGCACCTTGACGTGTTCCTTGGCTTCGATTGCCTGATGCAGTCCGTCCGAATAGCGCCTGCCCACCATAAGACGGCCGGTGAATTCGTCGACTATCATAATTTCGCCGTCCTGCGTGACGATATAGCTTTCGTCGCGCGCAAACAGCTCGTGCGCCTTCAACGCCTGCTGAATGTGATGGTTGAGGTCGGCGTTTTCGATATCGCCCAGGTTTTTGATGTTGAAAAATCTTTCCGCCTTGGCTGCGCCCAGCTCGGTTATGGTGACCGACTTGTCCTGACGGTCGATTATATAGTCCCAGGTTTCCATATCCTTGCGGATGGCTTCGAGCTTGCGGTTAATCTCTTCCTCTTCCTCGGTGAGCTGCTGGTTCTTCTTCTTTCTTACGGGAGCCTTGTTTTCGGCTTCCTTCTTGTCGTCGTCAAAGCCGCCGTGCAGTGTGCGCACGAATCTGTCAACGTCTTCGTAAAGTCTGCTGCTCTCTCCGCCCTTGCCCGAGATAATGAGGGGCGTTCTCGCCTCGTCGATTAAAATGGAGTCGACCTCGTCGATAATGCAATAGTTAAGCTCGCGCTGCACCATTGCGGGTATGGAGGTTTTAAGGTTGTCGCGCAGGTAATCGAAACCGAGCTCGTTATTGGTGGCGTACAGAATGTCACACTCGTAAGCCTTTTTCTTTTCGTCGTCGTCCATACCGGGAACGACAACGCCGACGGTGAGGCCCATAAACTTATGCACCTTGCCCATCCACTCGGCGTCGCGCTTTGCAAGGTAGTCGTTGACCGTGACGATGTGCACGCCCTTGCCCGTGAGCGCGTTGAGGTAAGCGGGCAGCGTGGAAACCAGGGTCTTGCCTTCGCCCGTTCTCATTTCAGCTATACGACCCTGATGAAGGCATATGCCGCCGATTATCTGCACGTGGAAGTGCTTCATTTTAAGCACGCGCCAGCTTGCTTCCCTGAGTGCCGCAAACGCGTCGAATAAGATGTCGTCCAGCGTTTCGCCGTTTGCAAGTCTTTCCTTTAAAATTCCCGTCTGGCTTTTAAGCTCCTCGTCCGACATTGCGGCGTACTTGGGCTCCAGCTCCTCGACCTTTTTTGCAAGCTTGTCCAGCTTTTTAACCGCCTTGCGGCTGTCGGCGTTGGATAAGAAATTAAGCAATCCCATTTTAGTTACTCCCTTCTATGAAATGAGGTCATACCGCTACGCGGTACGATTATTTTAGTCCATCTAACATTGTACTATATTTTGCCCGTCAAGTAAAAGCATTTTTTTAAAAATATTGCAATATTTTGCTTTTTATGAAAAAACTTCCCCGCAATTTTCGCTGCGGGGAAAAATTTTTAAATTTATTGCGCGCTTTAAAGCGTCATCTGCATATTTCCGTCCTCGTATTCCGAACGGTATTTGAGCGCAATCGCCCCCGTCACGTCGTTTGCGGCGGGCAGCGCTTTGCCCTTTGAAGGGCGCGGCTCTATTGAAATTTCCTCGGTATCCATCTCGGTTACGGTGTTGTCCGTACGGATTATGCCTATCTTGTAGGGTACGGTTACGTAATCGGCGAACAGCACCTGCGACTTGCCGTCGACTATCATCATGCCCTTTCTTCCCCTGCCCATCGGCTGGAAGAGCGAGGCTATTACGCGTTTTGCCGCGCCGAGGTCGGAAACTATTATTATCTCGCCCTCTCCGTAGAACTGCGTTGCAAACACGACCTCGTCGCCGTCGTTTAAGAGTATTCCCCTTACGCCGCCCGTGACTCTGCCCTGCTGGGGAACGTCGTCCTTGTCGGCGTTAAGGCATATGCCCTCGCGCGTGACGAAGCACATAGTACAGTCGGTATTATCGTCGTAATTTTCAACGGTTAAAACCTCGTCGCCGGGCTTTAACTTGATTGCGGGGAACACGGGACGGTTTATGGAATATTCCGCCCAAGCCGTGCGCTTGACAGTGCCCTGACGGGTGAAGAACAGCAAGTCGCCGTCCGGCAGCTTGTCGCCCACGGCAAAAATTTTAACCGGCTTTTCGCCGCGCAGCGCCGCGTCGTAAAACTCCTTTAACTTGACGCCCGCAGCGTTCATACCCGCACAGTCGTACTCGTTCAGGTCTACCCTCACGCAGTTGCCGTAGTTGGTGAATATAAGCATAGCTCCGTCCGAGCGGGCGGTTACCGTCTGCTTGTAAAGCGTGTCACCTCTGTACGCGGTGGCGAGGGGCTTTTTGCGCTTCTGGTCGAACTCTATCTTGTCGATAAACTTGATATTGTCGCCCGCGGTCACGGTGAGCACCCAGTCGGTGGAAGCGCGCTTGACGTCCTGACGGAACACCTTTATTTCCCCAATGCTGGGCACGATTTGCGTCCTGCGCGGGCAAGGGTATTTTTCCTTGATTTCGCGCATTTCCTTTTTGACTATTTCCATCTGCTCCTCGCGGCTGGCGAGTATGGCTTTCAGTCTTTCGATGCGCACTTTAAGCTCGGCAAGCTCCTTTTCCAGCTTTTCGATTTCCAGCTTGGCAAGGCGCGCCAAACGTAAATCGAGAATTGCCTGCGCCTGCTTGTCGGACAGCGCGAAGGTTTCCATTAAGCGCATACGCGCAACGGGCGTGCTTTCGGACGACTTGATTATTCTTATAACCTCGTCGATATTGTGAACGCCGATTATCAAGCCCTCTAATATGTGACAGCGCGCTTCGGCTTCCTTAAGCTCGTACTTGGTGCGGCGGATTATGACCTGGCGCTGGTAAGCGACGTAATACTTGATTATGTCGATAAGCCCCAGCTGCTGCGGTTTGCCGCCCGCGATTGCAACCATGTTTATGCCGAACGTACACTCCAGGTCGGTGTACTTGAAAAGGAAGTTCAAAATGGAGTCGACGTCGGCGTCCTTCTTGCAGTATATTACCGCGCGCATACCCGTGCGGTCGGATTCGTCCACTATGTCGGCAATGCCCGCAAGCGCTTCCTTCTTATCCTCCTTGAGGAGCATTATCTTTCTTAAAAGCTCAGCCTTGTTGGTCTGGTAGGGAAGCTCGGTAAATATTATTTCCTTTTTGCCGTTATCGCCGTTTTCCACCGAATAGCGGGCGCGCAGCGTTATCCTGCCC
>JAIDIR010000306.1 GCA_029052615.1 Clostridia bacterium
TTTTCAACTTCCTTTTCGTTGAGCCCTTCAAGCGAAATAAATTTATCCTCATTGTCAATGCCCGCGCGCTTAGCAACTTCAGAAACGTTTATGGGGTTATCGCCCGAAATTACTTTAACCTGAACGTCGTTGTCCTTGAACCACTTAATGGTCTCTATCGCGTCCTCGCGGATATTGTCCGCAATGGAAATAACTGCAATGGGCTTTAAAAGAGTGGGCAGCTTGTCGCCGATAATGGGCGTGGAGGAGTGCGCAAGCACTATAACTCTCAGTCCCATCTGCGCGTACTGCTTAACTATTCTTTCAACCTTGTTGGGCAGGGGCTTCAATACGAACTCGGGCGCACCCATAACGAAGGTGCCAACGTCCGTAAAGGATACGGCGGAAAGCTTGCGCTTCGATGAGAAGGGTATTTTCGCCGTCGGCGACAGCACGTCGCTGTGCCCGAAATGATTGTAAAGCGCAATCGAGGTCTGGTTGTTGTCGTCCAGCGCGGCAAGCATACTGCCCATAATGTCGTTTAAGGAGTACTCGCCAACCGTGTTCAATATAACCGCGTCGTTTACTTTCATTCGTCCGTCGGTAATGGTACCCGTCTTATCCAGACACAAAACGTTTACGCGCGCCAGCATTTCCAGCGAGTACAAATCGCGCACCAGCGTATTGTTCTTTGTCAGTCGCAAAACGCCGACCGCAAGCGCAACGGAGGTTAGCAGCAGCATACCCGAAGGTATCATACCTATAACGACCGAACAGGTCTTTGCAAGCGCCTGGCTGTCTTTTAATGAGAGCAGCCACGCCGAAACGGCAACGCCCTCAACCGAGGCGGCGTTTCTCGTAACCAGAAAAACGCCAATCGCTATGGGGAAGATAACGACGGAAACGACCTTGATTATCGCCTTCATCGAGTTAATAAGCTCGGAATTGGGGCGCTTATATTTTTTAGCCTTAGCGGTCAGTTTTTCAAGGAAGGTTTCCTTGCCGACCTTGTCGACTCTGCACTTGCCGTTGCCGCTCGCAATAAAGCTGCCCGCATACAGCACGTCGCCAATCTGCTTTTTAATTGAAACCGATTCACCGGTTAACAGGCTATCGTTAACTTCCACGCTGCCTTCCGCAAGTATGCAGTCGGCGGGCACCTGGCTGCCCAGCTCCATAATAATAACGT
>JAIDIR010000307.1 GCA_029052615.1 Clostridia bacterium
CGGCAACTTTAACGTCCTCTACGTTGCGGAAGTACTGATAGAACTCGTAAGGCGTGGTCTTGTTTTCATCCAGCCAGACCGCACCCTTCGCCGTCTTGCCCATCTTCTTACCCTCGCTGTTTAAAAGCAGGGTTATGGTCATGGCGTAAGCGTCCTTGCCCGTCTTTTTGCGGATAAGCTCGGTACCGCCCAGCATATTGGACCACTGGTCGTCGCCGCCGAACTGCATATTACAGCCGTAAGCTTCGTTCAGGTGATAGAAGTCGTAGGACTGCATAATCATATAGTTGAATTCAAGGAAGCTGAGTCCCTTTTCCATACGCTGCTTATAGCACTCGGCACGCAGCATATTGTTGACCGTGAAGCACGCCCCGACTTCGCGCAGCAGCTCGATATAATTGAGCTTTAAAAGCCAGTCGGCGTTGTTCACCATAATCGCCTTGTCTTCGCCGAATTCGATAAACCTTTCCATCTGTTTTTTAAAGCAGGCGCAATTGTGTTCAATCGTTTCGGGGGTAAGCATGGAGCGCATATCCGTTCTGCCAGTGGGGTCGCCTATATAGCCGGTGCCACCGCCGACGAGCACGACGGGCTTATTACCCGCCATCTGCAACCTTTTCATAAGGCACAGCGCCATAAAGTGACCAACGTGCAGACTGTCCGCCGTGGGGTCAAATCCTATATAAAAGCGGGCGCCGCCGCCGTTGATAAGCTCGCGAATTTCCTTTTCGTCAGTAACCTGCGCAATAAGTCCGCGCTCTTTAAGTTCCTCGTATATTTCCATAAACCGCACCTTAAAAAGTTTATTATCCGCTTTATTATAACAACATTCGGTGCCGTTTGCAAATATTTACGCTCAGTCGGTGAAAAAATCTTCCTTTTTAAGATGCTGCCGTGACTTTTCTATGGCGCGCTTTTCTATACGCGAAACGTACGAGCGCGAAATGCCAAGCTTTTTTGCAACCTCCCTCTGCGGCATGGGCACTCCGTCCTCCAAGCCGTAGCGCATGGAAATTATTGTATATTCGCGCAGATTTAAAATGCCCTTTAAAAGCGCGACGAATTTTTCGCGCTGAATGGATTTTTCCACACGCGAGAAAACGTTTTCCTCCTTTTCGGCAAGTAAGTCCATAACGGTAAGCTCGTTGCCGTCCTTATCCGTGCCGACGGGGTCATTTATGGAAATACAGTTTTTATGCTTCTTGCCAGAACGGATAAGCATTAAAATTTCGTTTTCTATGCAGCGCGCGGTGTAGGTTGCAAGCTGCGTGCCCTTACCTTCGCGGTAGGTGTTTATAGCCTTTATAAGCCCTATCGAGCCGACCGAAAGCAAATCGTCCGTTTCGGCAGACCCCGAATACTTTTTGACTATGTGCGCGACGAGGCGCATATTGTGCTTGACGAGAATGTCCTTTGCTTCCTTATCGCCCGAACGGGCAAGGGCAAGATACTTCTTTTCGTCCTCGGGCGAAAGCGGCTTGGGGAACGTGCCCTTCTGGCGCACCACGCCCGTAAAGAAGAAAATCTTTGAAAGCAACAGACCAACAACGTCGAAAAACATAAATTTACACCTCTTTAATTAAGTTTTATAAATTATGTTTTTTACGGCTTGTCTAATTCCACAATTGTCGAAAAACGGAGTTTTATACGGCAGCACACAACGGTAAAAACAAATCCGACGCTGTTCAAGCTTCGGATTTACAACTTATATTCGTCAATTTTCTTTATATTCCAAAATGTCGCCGGGTTGACATTGCAACACTTCGCAAAGCTTGTTTAAAGTCGATAACCTTATAGCCTTAACTTTTCCGTTTTTCAAAAGCGAAACGTTAGCCATAGTCAAACCGACTTTTTCGGTTAACTCCGTTACGCTCATTTTTCTTTTCGCAAGCATAACGTCGACGTTGATTATAATCATATCGTGCCCTCGTTCTCCTCTTTCAGAACTGCCGCCTCCTTTGCGAAATGAGATAGAACACCGTTCAAGGCGGCGACGAACGCACCGATTACGGCTATTACGTAATTAACCAACGCAAAATCGTTTATGTCCAAAACAAAGAAAACTCCGTTACCCACAAAAAATATTATTAAATCAACCGCCAAAATTATAGTCGTAATTTTTAATAGCTTTGCAACGTCAAACGAAAAAGCGTTATCTCTGTTTATATGGTTCGTTATCTTCCAGTAGTAAACGAGTATGACGAAACACGGCACTGAAGCCGCCCAGTAGAAAGCAAGCTGAATCCAAAGCTCCGCCTTTTGCAATTG
>JAIDIR010000308.1 GCA_029052615.1 Clostridia bacterium
ACTCAGGGTCTTCCCCGTGTAGAAGAACTTTTCGAAGCGCGTAAACCCAAGGGCTGCGCAACCCTTTGCGAAGTTTCGGGCAAGGTCAAGATTGACGACACCGACAACTTAAAGCACGTAATCGTTACCGACCCCGTAACGGGCGAGGTTAAAAAGGACTACGCGCTTCCCTTCAATGCGGAGCTTAAAGTCAAGGCGGGCGACGTGGTTACCCCCGGCACCGTGCTCAACACCGGTTCGGTTTACCCTCAGGATATCCTCAGGGTACAGGGCGTCAAGGGCGTTCAGGACTATATTCTCGAACAGATTCAGTCCGTATACCGTTCGCAGGGCGTTGACATCAACGATAAGCACGTAGAAATTATAGTAAGGCAGATGCTCAAGAAGGTCAGAATCGAAAATTCCGGTTCGACCGACCTGCTTCCCGGCGAGACCGTGGATATGTTCACCGTTGAAGAGGAGAACCGCAAGGCAATCGAAAACGGCGGCGCACCCGCACTTCAGAAGCGCGTGCTGCTCGGCATAACCAAGGCGGCGCTGTCCACCGAAAGCTTCCTGTCGGCGGCTTCCTTCCAGGAAACTGCAAGGGTGCTCACCGACGCGGCTATCAAGAACAAGGTCGACCCCCTTATGGGCTTGAAGGAAAACGTTATTATCGGCAAGCTCATTCCCGCGGGCACGGGCGTTAAGGAGTACAAGAGTATGTCTCCCATAATCAACCCCGCTTACGGCAAGGACGAAACCGACAACGCTTAAGTAAAATACAAACGCGCGGCGGGAAAGTTTTTTCCCGCCGCAACTTTTTTAAGAGGTATTCACATTATGCCCGACTTCGAGGACGTGCGCCTTTGCGACCTGTTGAACAAGGTTTCAAAGCGCGTAAATTCAATAACGGTAAGTAAAAACGTATCCGAGTTCAACGCGCTCGGCGCCGAAATTCAGGCGGTTTACGACTTTTTCGTGACCGCGCAAAAGGACTACGCAGAGCAACAGCCCATGCTTAAAAACCTGTTTTCGTCCTTTAACTATGCGGCGGTCATTATAAACGACGCCATAAAGACCAAAAAGCCCGACGGGGAGTCGGGCACGCTTCTGACGGAATGTCTTGAAATCATTTCCGCCTGCTGCAACAATATCAAAAAAAGTTTGGGGTTGTAATTCAGCCTTCGGCGATGGCGAGGGCGGCGGCGCGCACCTTTTCCTTTAAGGGCAGGGGTGAAAGCACTTTTACCTTGCCGCCGTAGCCCAAAATTTTATCCACCAGCATTTCGTCGTCAGGCAGCGAAAGGGTTGCAACCAGCCCGTTGCCGCGCGGCTCAATATTGTCAACGCCCAGCCATTCCTCAACGTCCGCAAGGGCGTCTTTTTTTATTTCCAGAGTGACGGGTATAAGCTGTTCGGAGGAGTATTCGAAGTTTAAGGGTATTTCGTCCTTGGTGATTTCCTTTTTTACGAAGTTGCGCCCCGTCAAGCGCGCGCCTTTAATTCTTCCAATCTTAAACGTGCGGAAATCCTGTCTCGTATGGCAGAATGCATATATGTACCAAACGTTCTGTTTGAGTATTAAAACGTGCGGGTCGATTATCCTGCGGCTGTGCTCGCCGTCGCGCGAAATATAGTCGATTTCAAGGCACTGGCTTTCCCTGACCGCCTGTTCGCAGACCTTCATTTTCTGGGGGAATTTGCCCAAGTCCGCCCACGCGCCGCCGTCGATTATTATGTTACCGCATACGGACAATTCGCGCTTGTCCGCCTTTTGCTGGCGCTGCAGCTTTTCGAGGGCGGAAATAATATCCTCGTCGTTCATGGTGGAGGACATTGCCTTAAGCGCGTTTATCGTCGCCGCGTATTCGCCGCGCGTAAAGTAGCCGGATGGCAGCTTAAAGGTGTCGGCAATGTAAATGCCGCCGCTTCTGCCGCGCACTACGTCAATCGGCACGCCCGCAACGTTTAATTCCTCCACGTAGCGGTAGACGCTTCGCACCGAAATTTCAAAGCGGTCGGCAATTTCCGCCGCGGTCACCTTGCGGCGAGAGGTAAGCAGCATCAACATTTTAATCATAATCTGGTATTTCATGGCAACTTCCTAAATAAAATATAAAAAAAGTTAAAAATATTTTATCATATATGACAATAGTTGTCAACAATTAAGTGATAAGATATGGCTGTAAAACAAAGCGAGGTGACTTAAAATGACTGTTTTGAATTATATGGCAATGATTAAAAACAAACTGCGCGAAAAGCACAACGGCGAAACTTATCTGTTCGGCAGGGACGTGGAGGCTATGCCCGTACAGTCGCGTTCGGCTTACGATATCCTTGGCGAGATTGACGCTATGCAGGGGCTGAACAAAAGCGAGAGGACGGCTTGCGGATACGCGGGCGCGGGCTACGGTATTTAAGCGGTAAAACCAAATAATGAAAGCGGCGGCGATTTTAAAATCGCCGCCGCTAAGCTTTTATATATCTATTTGGTAAGCTTTTTTTCTATAAGCGTAATTA
>JAIDIR010000309.1 GCA_029052615.1 Clostridia bacterium
CTTTACAACTGCAAAAATTTATTATATAATGATACCGTTCAATAATCCGCCGTCTTTATATATTATAAAGCATAAACGCGGATAAATAAAGCATTTTAAGGAGTTTTGATAATGGGATTACTTGAAGAGATTAAGGCAAAGGCAGCCGCACGCAAAAAGACCATAGTCCTGTGCGAGGGCGAGGACAAGCGCGTCGTGGAGGCGGCGGCAAAGATAACCAAGGAAGGTATTGCCAAGATAGTTCTTATAGGTAATAAGGAGGAGTGCGTAAAGGTCGCGCCCGGCGTTGACCTTACGGGCGTTACGCTCATCGATCCCCTCACGTCGGACAAGACCGCAAAGTACGCGGCTATTTTATACGAAGCGAGAAAGGCAAAGGGTATGACCGAGGAGCAGGCGGCGGAGCAGGCTAAGGACAGAACTATGTTCGGCGCGCTTATGCTTAAAGCGGGCGACGTTGACGGTTACGTTTCGGGCGCATGCCATTCAACCGCAAACACGCTTCGTCCCGGCTTGCAGGTCGTAAAGACCGCACCCGGCATCAAGACCGTATCAAGCTGTTTCATAATGATTGCCCCCGAGGGTGAAAACAAATACAATCCCGACGGCGTTGCGGTATTCGCGGACTGCGCAATAAATATCGAGCCCGACGCACAGCAGCTTGCCGACATAGCGGTATCCTCCGCAAAGACGGCTAAGGACATCGCGGGTATCGAACCCAGAGTCGCAATGCTTTCGTTCTCGACCAAGGGAAGCGGCAACGACGACAAGTTCTTCAAGTCCGTACCCAAGGTGCAGGAGGCAACCGCGCTTGCAAAGGCTATGGCTCCCGACCTCGCACTCGACGGCGAATTCCAGTTCGACGCTGCGGTCGCTCCCGAAGTTGGTCAGCTTAAAGCTCCCGGCTCCAAGGTAGCGGGTCACGCAAACGTATTCGTATTCCCCAACATCAACGCGGGCAACATCGGCTACAAAATCGCACAGCGTTTCGGCGGCTATATGGCAATCGGTCCCGTTTGCCAGGGCTTTGCAAGACCTTTGAACGATTTGTCGCGCGGCTGCAACGTAGAGGACATAGTTGCAACGGTAGCGGTTACCGCATTGCAGGCTGAATAATTTCAAGGAGTAATTCGAAATGAAAATATTAGTAGTTAACGCAGGAAGCTCTTCACTTAAATATCAGCTTATCGACATGGAAACAGAAGCCGTGCTTGCAAAGGGCGGCGTAGAAAGAATAGGTATCCCCGGCTCGCTTTTAAAGGCAAAAGGCAACGGCAAGGAAAAGGTTTACACCCAGGATATGCCCAACCACAAAGTTGCAATCGAGCTTGTGCTTTCCGCATTGCAGGATAGTGAAATCGGCGTTATCAAGTCGATGAACGAAATCGGCGCGGTTGGTCACAGAGTAGTTGCCAGCGGGGAATACTTCAAAAAACCCACTCTCGTAAACGACGAAGTTCTTAAAACTCTTGAAAAGACCTTCGAGCTTGCGCCCCTGCACAATCCCGCGGCGGCAACCGGCTTAAAGGCGTGCATAGAGGTTATGCCCAAAACGCCCATGGCGCTCGTGTTCGACACGTCGTTCCACCAGACCATGCCCGAAAAGGCGTATATGTTCGGCATCAAGTACGAAGATTACAAGGACTACGGCGTAAGGAAGTACGGCGCGCACGGCACCAGCCACAAGTTCGTTTCGGCAGAAGCGGCAAAGTATTTGGGCAAAAAGCCTTCCGAGCTTAAAATAGTAACCTGCCACCTCGGCAACGGCTCGTCCATTTCGGCGGTTGACGGCGGCAAGTGCGTTGATACTTCCATGGGCTTCACTCCTTTGGACGGCGTGCTTATGGGTACGCGTTCGGGCTGTATCGACGCGTCTGCGGTTGAGTTCCTTGCAAGAAAGAAGGGACTGAACCAGGCGGATATGGTAACCTACCTCAACAAGCAGTGCGGCGTTGCGGGTATTTCGGGCGTTTCTTCCGACTTCCGCGATCTGGACAACGGAGCAAAGGAGGGCAACGCAAGGTGCGCGCTTGCTCTGGATATGTTCAATTACCAGACCAAAAAATTCGTCGGCTCCTACGCTGCGGCTATGGGCGGACTTGACTGCATAGTGTTCACCGCAGGTATCGGCGAAAACTCGCCCGGCGTCCGCGAAGGCGTTTGCGAAGGTCTTGAATTCCTGGGCGTACAGCTTGACAAGGCGGAAAACGCCAAGCGCGTGGACGGCATACACGAAGTGTCGGTCAAGGGCAGCAAGGTAAAGGTGCTCGTAATTCCTACGAACGAAGAGCTTGTAATAGCAAGAGAAACGGCGGAACTTTTATAAAAAAGCGCAATTACGGCGCGTTTTGAGTTGACAAAGCGCGCAAACGTAATATATAATCGTGTAGTCGGCTCAGAATATGATATTAGAGATTAAAAAGCTAATGGCAAGGGCTGCTTACACGGGCGAATTTTCGTTCGAATATCAGCCGCCGCAGGAAAGTATATTGATTCCGTTATGC
>JAIDIR010000031.1 GCA_029052615.1 Clostridia bacterium
AGCTCCTGGTTGAGCGAATACAAGCCCTTGGCGTCGTGACCGAAAAGCTCGAACTTCCTCAGCATATCCTCGGCGTTCTTTTCCTCTTCGCCCTGCTCCTTAATGAACCAGTCTAAAAACTGCATGGTCTTGAAGTCGTTGATTTTAAACGCCGCGGCGTAAATGTTGTTGATGAGCGAGGTGACGTACTGCTCGTGCTCGTAGCCGTAGTGCAGGGGGTCGTCGTGCTTTTTCATTGCCTTGTCGGGCTTTGCAATCGCGTCAAAGGTCACGCGCACGCCGTTGTCTATAAGATATCTGCGCATCATCATTGCGTGGTCGCGCTCCTCCTGCGCCTGAATCTGATACCAGTGAGCAAACCCGTCCAAGCCCTCGGCTTCGTAATAATTTGCAAAGTCAAGGTAGAGGTATGCGGAATAAAGTTCCTTATTTACCTGGTCGTTTATAAGCTCTGCAATTTTCTTGTCAATCATGTTTTTTGCCTCCAAAAATTCGTTCGTACTTAATTATAGCCCGTTGCAAAAAAATATCAATATATTTTGCGCGATTTTATGCTTTAATTTTGTGCGCGGTATGGTATAATAACAGATATGGAAAGGATAGTGCTGCATTCCGACCTGAATAATTTTTATGCGTCAGTCGAGCGCATCTTGAACCCCGAGCTCGAGGGCAAGCCCGTGGCCGTTTGCGGCAACGAGGAGGAGCGCAGGGGGATTGTGCTTGCAAAGAGCGAGCAAGCCAAAAAGGCGGGCATAAAGACGGGCGACACCGTATGGCAGGCGCGGCGCAAATGCCCCGACCTAATTGTCGTGCGCCCGCACTTTCCCACGTATATGCAGTACTCGCGCAAGGTCAAGGCGATATACGCGCGGTATACAGATCTGATAGAGAGCTACGGTATTGACGAGTGCTGGCTGGACGTCACCAAATCGACTAAAATTTTTCCCGCTTACGACGGCGAAATGTTTGTGGAAGTGGACGGCGAAAAGAGGTTTTCGGACGGATATCTGCGCTTTGTAGGCGATACTATCCGCAACGCGGTAAAGAGCGAGCTGGGGCTTACCGTTTCGGTGGGTGTTTCGTTCAACAAGATTTACGCGAAGCTCGGCTCGGATTTAAAGAAGCCGGACGGCACCTCGGTCATATCGATTTCCAACTACAAAAACGTCATTTTCGGGCTGCCCGTCAACGAGCTTTTAATGGTGGGCGGCGCGACGGGCGCAAAGCTGTGCGCAATGGGCTACACGACGATTGGCAAGCTTGCAGAAGCCGACGACGGGCGCATATTCAAGGCGCTGGGCAAATTCGGGCAGACCTTGCTGACCTACGCGCGCGGTGAGGACGAATCGCCCGTGCGCGCAATGGACGACGACAGGGAGCTGAAATCGATAGGCAATTCGATGACCTGCCCCAAGGACTTGACCTCTTTAAACGACGTCAAGCGCACGCTGTTCGTGCTTTCGGAAAGCGTTGCGGCGCGGCTTCGCGAGTCGGGGCTGGGGCTTGCGGACACCGTGCATCTGTGGGTGCGCGACAGCGAGCTTAACGGCTATCAGGTGCAAAAAAAGGTGCGCCATACCTGCCTGTGCGAAGAGATTGCAAAGCACGCGTTCGAGCTGTTCAATCAAAAATTTTCGCTGCCGTTTGCGGTGCGCGCGTTGGGTGTTACCGTGTCGGGATTCGACAAGGGCGCTTCACAGCTGACCTTTGACGAGACGGCGGGCAATTACGCCAAGCGTGAGCGCGCCGAACGCTGCGTGGACGAGATACGCAAAAAGCACGGTTACGCCGCCGTTCAGCGCGGTATAGTGGCGGAGGACCCGACCGAGATGCATAACGACGTAAAGGGCACGCACCTAATAAAGCCCGCGCGCTTTGACGATCTTGAGTGATAAGCGTCGCAATACGGTGTCGCGCTGCGGCAACCCTCAGTCATTTACTTCATTGTAAACTCCTTCAGGTTTTCCTCGCGCTCCTTGTCTTGCTTGCTTCTGACTCAAGGAAAGTAGGTGAAAAATTTAATAAGTCTTGCTTATACGGAGCATAAAAACTTGTGAGAGCTTATTTGTTGACAACCGCACGATAAAAAGATATAATTTCACTATAATTCAACGAGAGAGGTATTTTATGAATCTTCCCGAGATGTTCGGCGAAAACGTATTCAACGACCAGGTGCAAAAGGAGACTTTGCCCAGCGAGGTTTACAAGGCTTTGCGCGCAACTATCGACGCGGGCAAGCGCCTTGATACGTCCATAGCGGGCACGGTTGCTTCCGCGATGAAAAAGTGGGCGGTTTCCAAGGGCGCGACCCACTATACGCACTGGTTCCAGCCGCTTACGGGGCTGACCGCCGAAAAGCACGACAGCTTTATAGAACCCGAGGGGGATAAGGTCATAATGCGCCTGACGGGCAAGAGCCTGACGGTCGGCGAGGCGGACGCTTCAAGTTTTCCTTCGGGTGGCTCGCGCGTGACCTATATGGCGCGCGGCTACACCGCGTGGGACCCCACGTCGCCCGCGTTCGTAAAGGAGGGTACTCTCTACATACCCACCGTTTTCGTATCCTACACGGGTGAAACGCTGGACAAAAAGTCGCCCCTGCTGCGCTCTATGAACGCAATCGACAAGCAGGCAAAGCGAATTTTAGCGCTGTTCGGCAGGGAGTGCAAAAAGGTTTCCACCACGGTGGGACCCGAGCAGGAATATTTCCTCATCGACGAGGAAGAGTATATGCGCCGCAAGGATTTGCGCCTGTGCGGCAGAACGCTTTTCGGCGCGCCCGTATCGCGCGGACAGGAGCTTGAAGACCACTATTACGGTATGTTGAAGCCGCGCATCGTCGACTTTATGCACGACCTTGACAAGGAGCTGTGGAGCTACGGCGTTTTATCCAAGACCAAGCACAACGAGGTTGCGCCCGCTCAGCACGAAATGGCTCCCGTATTCGGCACGGCAAATATCGCTGTCGACGCGAATATGCTGACCATGGAAATTATGAAGAAGGTTGCGCAGAAGCACCATTTGGCGTGCCTTCTGCACGAAAAGCCTTTCGAGGGCATAAACGGTTCGGGCAAGCACAACAACTGGTCGGTGTCCACGGACGACGGTTTCAACCTTTTGAATCCCGGCGACAAGCCCGAGGAAAACACGCTGTTCAAGCTGGTGCTTGCGGCGGTTATAAAGGCGGTTGACGATTATCAGGGCATTCTGCGTGCGTCGGTTGCAACGGCGGGTAACGACCACCGTCTTGGTGCTAACGAGGCGCCCCCCGCAATCATTTCGGTATATCTGGGCGACCAGCTGGGAGCGCTTGTAAACGCTATCGTTAAGGGCGAAAATTACGTGCCCGTCAAGGCGGAAAAGGGCAGCATAGGCGTGCCCGAAAGCCCCATATTCCCCAAGGACGCCACCGACAGAAACAGAACGTCGCCGTTCGCGTTTACGGGCAATAAGTTCGAGTTCCGTATGGTCGGCTCGCAGGCAAACGTGTCGGACGCGAATATAGTTCTGAACACAATAGTTGCCGACGCGTTTGCAAAATTCGCCGACGAGCTGGAAGGCACCAAGGATATCGAGAAGGCGGCAAACAAGATTATTTCGCGCGAGCTTAAAGCGCACTACCGCATAATTTTCAACGAGGACGGTTACGGTCCCGACTGGGAGCACGAGGCGGAAAGGCGCGGACTTTTAAATCACAAGAACACCGCCGACGCGGTGCCCGTATGCTTTGAAGAGGACAACATTTCGGTGTTCGTCCGTCAGGGCGTTTACACCAAGGGCGAGGCGATTGCGCGTGCGGATATTCAGCTTGAAAACTACGTCAAGATTATCAATATCGAGGCGCTGACCATGCTGGAAATGGCAAAGAGGGATATTATCCCCGCCGTGTCCGACTACGTTGCAAACCTCTGCACCAACATTGCGGCAAAGCTTTCCGTCAACGAGGAGCTTCCCTGCAAGGGCGAAAAGCAGACGGTTACCACGCTTTCGACGCTCAACGATGAGGTTTGCACGCTTTGCGAAAAGCTTGAAGGCGAGCTTAAAGCCATCAACCTTTCGGACGTTCGTGCGGCTTCGCAGGCAATGGCGCACAAGATTATCCCCGTAATGGAGGATATCCGCGCCCGCGTCGACAAGATGGAAACGCTGACCGCAGCCGATTACTGGCCGTATCCGACGTACTTCGATATGTTATACAGTGTTAATAACTGATATGAGGTGGAATTTATGCGCTCCGCAAAACGCGGGGCGCATTTTTTACTTTTCATAAGTTCATACTATGGTTATGAATTTATCAAAAGGTTTCAAATTATTCTGGACGAGAACTTTCGACTTTCGCGGCTGCACTTCGCGCAGTGAATTCTGGTGGGGAGTGCTGGGCAACGCTTTAATAATGCTCGCTTTGCTTGCATTGCTTATAGTCAGCCTCACATGCTTCACGCCTGTCATAAACAACTTCAGCATAATTATGATGATTTTGTTCGGGCTGTTCTGCGTTGTCGAACTCATTCCGTCAATCACGCTTATTATCCGCCGTATGCACGACATTGGCAAAAGCGGCTTTTATATCTTCGTGCTGTTTATTCCCGTCATCGGCTATATCTGGTATATCTATCTGGTCA
>JAIDIR010000310.1 GCA_029052615.1 Clostridia bacterium
AAAGCGGGCAACGAAAAAAGCGCGGGCGGCAATTTTTGCCGCCCGCGCCGTGAACAAATTGTTTATACATTTCTATCAGTTGAAAAGTCCCACGCACTGCAACACCACGCAGGCATTGAAAGCAAATTTTTATTTTTTGAAAATAATATTCATCTCATCCAGACCAAGAGTAAGGGTATTGCCGCTAATTTTAGCTTCATATTCAAATTCTTCCGCGTGTGCAAATGTAAGAAAATATTTGCCGTCCCTCTCTTTCCAAGCGCCACTCTCAGTATCTTCACCCCCAATAAAATTTACTTCCATTATAAAAGTATTATCATCCTTCATATTAAGAACATAAAAATCCGAATCGACCGTTATACCCATATACTCGTCGCCTACTTTGATTTCTTCACCATACATTGTAGCAGACGAAAACTTATAAGTACCCACCACGCTATTTCCTTCCGCACCGTCCGAGCATGCCGCAAGGCAAATGCACAAAGTAAGTACGGTAAACGCCGTAACTATTGCCGAAATAATGTTTTTCATTTTTGTTTCTCCTTTTGTTTCTTTTTGTGTAATATATTACTCACTTGCATTGAGTATATGCGTAACAATAGTAAATGTCAAGTATTTTTGAGTAATATTTTTCCATAATATAGTAAACAATGTAAACGGAGCAAACGCTATGTATAGAATTACTCAATTGAGAGAGGAGCGCGGATTGAGCCAACGCGCCCTTGCAAAAAAAATAGGTGCAAGTGCAAAAGCCGTAAACTTTTGGGAAAGCGGCAAAGTCGAGCCTTCCGCCAAATTTATTTGCGCTCTGGCAAACGAATTCGAAGTAACTTGCGACTACCTTCTTGCACGCGAGGACGATTTAGGAAACGTGAACGTTATGCGCGAACTGAGCGACAGCGAACGATACTGGCTCTCGTATCACTCCAAGCTGTCACCCAAACAACGCGACGAAGCAATCAACTTTATGAATTACCTGATAAACAAAATATAACGAAAAAGCGCGGGCGGGAATTTTTGCCGCCCGCGCCCGCCTTTATTTGGTGAACGTGTAAAGATAATCGAACAACAGATTGTAGTACGTGCCCAGATAGTCCTGCGCGACCTTGTCGGTCCTCAACAACTCAAGGCGCTCGTCGGGGTCCTCGATAGTCATATAGTAATCCCTGACCTCGATGTACCTTTCCAGATAGGAAAGCTCGTAGTCGACGAGGTACGCCGAGTTGTCACTGCCGCTTCCGCCCGTTTCGTCGGGTGTGGTCGGCTCCCTGAGCGACATATTGAATATGAGCTGTTCCCTGAGTATTTCAACCTGGTATTCGTACTCCGCGGTAAGTTCCCTGGAAATCCTGCTGTATATGGTCGAGTTTTCCATACCGTTGGCATAGGTCAACCGCTTCTGCTCGGCAAGCTCGGCCTGCAACTTATGTTCAAGCTCGTTCTTCTTCTGCTGCGCCGTGCGCAAAAGCTTAAGCTGGACGGTTTCTAATTTTTCCGCCTCCTCCGCGCTTATGTCTATAATGTCGAATGTCATTTGCGCACCTCCCATTCGGCGGCAAGGCGGGTAACCGTGCCCGTGCCCCTTACGCTGAAGGTAAAGCTTACGCCCACCTCGCCGACGTATGTTCTGCCCGTGCGGTTGACCGTGCGCGTGCGCCCGTCGCAACGGATAATTATTTCAGAATTGCCCTCACCCTCCCAGGTGACGCATTTAAGCGTTTTCGTGCCCGTCGTCCCCAGGTCGATATCGCGCGAAATCCACACGCGGTTTTCGTCCTCCAACCCCGCGGTGAGAAGGCTGACCGTCGTGCTTCTGTCGCCCGCAAGACAATACAAGGCGTCGTCGGTTGTAAACAGCATATCGGCGCCCTTTGCAAAGTTTACGGTTGCGCCCGTCTGCGTGTCGTACTCTAAAAAACATTGCCCTTCGCCGTCGGTGCAGGTGATGTAGATATACCTGTTTTTAAACGCCGCCGTTCTTCCAAAGGAATAGTTCTTTCCGCACGTATCCACTTCGACGCGTGAAAGAGTGGTGCCGTCGTAAACGTGCAGGCCCTCCTCCGTGCACAGATAAAGCTTGCCGCCGACCACCACCGCGGACTTATCCCTGACGGTTGGCAGGAATATGCTTGCGTACTGCACGAAACGGAAGTGGCGCGCGTCCGCCAGAGCGTTAAGAACGGTAATAGCCCTCTCCCTGACGACGACCAGCTTTTCGCCCATCTCGACTATGCACATCGCCATGCCGCCGTCGGGACTTATGCGCATGTGCCCGCCCTGTTCAATGGCAAGCACCCAGTCGCGCAGGGCAAAGCCCGACCACCTGATGACGTACGAATCCTCCCTGTCGACGGCAAATATTCTGCCGCAGTGATAGACGCCGCCCGTCACCCTGTAAGGCAGCGTGTGGGTGCTGACCGTCGTGCCCTTGAATATGGCTATCTTGGTGCCGCCGATTGCCGCGTAAGTGGGTTCGTCGCCGTCCGCGCAAGCCACCACGAAGGGCGGATTGGGATTGAGCATCGTAGCCGTAGTAAGCTTGGCGTACTCGGTAGAGTTCCACCGTGCAACCTGACCCGCCTTGGTAACAAAGACCGAAAAGCCCAAATCCGAAAGATACTCCGAAAAAACCATATTCGCAATGCGCGTAAGCGGCACCACCGCCACGGGACAAAGCCCCGGCTCCAGCCCCTTTCCAGTCAGCCTGTAACCGAAACGCTCCCTGCTGAAATCCTCGCCGCCGCCTATGAGCACGGTCGTCCGCGCCTCGGTTTTCAGCCCCTTAAAGGAGTAACCGGCGCGCGCTTTCATATCCACCTCCTGGGCGGAATACGGTCCTTTACGGAACTGCGCGCAAGCAGATTTTCAATCTCGTTTCGGTACTTGCTCTCCCACGCGGAATAGCCCGTACCGTCGCCCGAAACGAGGAAATATTCCGCCGCCATTCCGTACTCCACGAGGCGCGCGCTTACCGCAAACACGGGATAGAAAAACTCGTCGTCCTCCCCTAAAACGGGCGGAGCGTATTCGTAAAAAACGGTCACCTTTTTAGCCTTGGTATGCAAATAGTTGGGGGATATGTGCCACTCAACGGGGTTTTGCGCCTCGGTTACGCGGTTAATCTTCAACGGAGCCTTCAAAAAATCCGCAAACGCGTACGTTCCGTTTTCACTGCTCATCTCCTCCTCGGTGTCGAGTGGAAAGTAGCCGCGCGCAAGCTCGTCAAGCACGGCGTTGAGATAGGTTAAAAAAGCGCGTTTAAGGCGCTTGACCTCATCGGAAAGCACGGGCGTTTCAACCGCAATCTGTTCGCCGTCCGCCCCGTATTCGCCCTCCTGCGCCGCGCCGTCCGCGGCAGCCGCCGACTCTATCTGGTCGGCGGCGTCGCTTCTGCCTACAAGGCGCATTGCACTGCATATAACGTCTATAACTTTCATTGCGCCTCCTTTACCTTTTAAGATTTATCCAGCATAATCGCGCCCTGCGCAAAGGGCTTTTTGCATATGAGCTCGGCGTACTTTACGAGCGTTGCGGAGTAAGCCGCCTTGCCCGCAACCTGCTTTAAAATTCTGCCGCCCTCGTCCTCCAGCCACGCCCAGTCGCACAGCTGGTTCAAAACGAAGTCGTCGGTGTTGACGAAGTAAATTCTGTCGTCGGGACAGAACTTATCCGCGTACACGGGCACGTCGTTTATGACGATGCTCGAATAGCCAGCCGCAATCTCCGCGGTGTTTACGATTCTGCGCGAGGAGGTCATAAGCTTGGCAATCTGCTTTCTCACCTTGTGGGAGCACAGTATCATATTTATCTTGCCGTCGCTCGCTTCCTCCAGCCCGTCGATGACGTCGATAATATCGCCCTCGGTGAGCGAAGCCGCAACGCAGTGCTTGACGAAGGGCTTGAAATACACCTCCGTACTCTTGGCGTAGCCGTACAGATTTTCGCCGTCGAATATGCCCGAAAGACCGATAATTTCGTTACCCTCGGCGCCCGCAATGCAAATCTTTTCGCCGCCCGAAAAGGTCACGTTTTTACAGTCCGTATCCAAAGTGATAAGACCGTTTTCGGTATCGACCGCAGTCACGGTAGCGTCGAAAGCCGAAGCCGCGCCAACCGTTACCTTCAGACCCTTGAAAAAGCTCTTGGCGCTGTTTACGGTAAGCACAAAGTCCGACTTTTTGGAAAGCACGGTGCACAGAAGTCCGTTGCCGTCACCGTAGAGCATACGCGCGAAATTCGCCTTTGCGCCCGCAACCAGCCCCTCCATTTCGGCGTTAAGAAGGTTGACGAACGCGCCCGCGGCGTTGCCCGAAGCACGCATGGCCTTGTCCGAAATTTCAATGGTGCCGTAAATATTTTTGAGCGGCAGAGTCACGCCGTAGTATCTGTTGGAACGGGGCGAGGGCAAATCGCCGTCCTCCGCACCCGCAACCACGCCCGACATACCGCCCCTGGCGATTGCAAGCTTAACGTCCTTGCCGAAAACGTTTTCACCCGTCTTGGCTATGGCGTTGAAGAAGGGCGAAACCTCGCCGCTGAGCTGTGCGTTTACCGCGTCTAAATAGTAGTCCTTTAACGCCGCGTCGGCGTTTGCAATAGTAATCAATCAGTTATCCTCCTTGTCTGAAAAAAGTTTTCCCGCAAGCGCGCCCGCCTCCCTTAAAGTAGTGGGTGTGCGCCTTTGCGCCGCAACCGCGCCGCCGCCCGTAACGAAGGGCACGCCGCGCCTTGCGCATACGCCGTTGAGATATTCCTCTATTACGGCGTTTTTGATTTCGTCGCTGAGCACGGGCTGAACGCTCTGCGCGTTTTCGTCCGTGCCCGTTAAAGCCGCCTGCGAGGGGGCTTCCGCGTTTGCCGCTTTCGTGTCGTTTGCGGTCGTTTCAATCCCCTTGTTCGCCTGCTTTTCTTCGAGCTCCTTCAGCCGCTGGCTGCGTCGGGTGAATTCGGCTTCGAGTGCCCGGTATGCTTCCGCCAGGGCCTTAACGTCTTTGAATTTGCCAAGCTCCGCCGCAGCTCCCTTTTCCTCCGCCCCTGCGGTGTCTGCCGTAACCTGACTTTGCACGTTCTGGTTATCCTTCATTTTTTACCTCCGAAATTTTATTTTTATGTTGGTTGAGATGTGCGCATATGCGCGCCTCCTGCTCGCCCGTCAGCTTTTCGGTCAACAGATACGCCGTATGCTCTTCAACGTGAACGGCGTGGTCGTCGTACTCCTTCAATTCAACCGCTCCGCCCTCTTTAAGCGCGGCGTTTTCTTCGGCGCTGCGCTGACGGTGCAGCTCGGTCATATCCCTTCCGCCCGTGTAGCCGTTGTAGCCCAGCGTCTTTAAAAGCTTGTCCTTGACCGCGGGCTTAATCCTTCCGTTCTCGTCCGAAAACAGCCCCTTGTCAATCATATCGTAAATGGTAGCCATGCGCCGCGCGGGGGTCATATTTATGTCGCTGTCCGCTTCCAGCACGACGTCGTCGCCCGTTATGTCGCTGCCCTTGAAGCTCGTAGGCGAAAGCGTGTCGCCCGCCGTCGAAAACCTTATCAGCCGCACCGACGAAGCAAACTGTCTGTACAGGCGCAATATCATTTTGCCTATGCCCTTAAGCGCACTTTTAATCTGCTCGTAGCACACGTTCAGCCGCGCCTCGTCCTGCTCGATTATAAGCTGCAAGCCCGTTGCCGAGGTCACCGACGTGAACGCGTTCGCGCGCTGGGTTATGTCGCTGGTGCCCGAGATTTTTGCAAACTCCTCTTCCAGCCTCTGCTCCTCGACCGTAAACTCCGAAGGCACGGTGCCGAGGGTGAGCATTTCGGGCGGCGTTCCGCCCTGACGGTAGACTAAAATCTTGCCCGGCATAAGTCCGTCCTCCAGCAACTCGTCGGTGTCCACCGACCCCTCCTCGACGGCAATCATACCCATTGCGATGCGGTTCAAAAATTCGTGCTTGCGGTTCTTTACCGCGTTGTACGCACGCTGAACGGGTATGAGCCTGTCGACTATGCAGGTGCCGAAAAAGGACCCCGCAAGCGGTATGCAGTACTGCACTACGAAGGGGTAAGTGCGCGTCGCGCTTTCGCCGTTGACGTAGGGCAGAGCGCCGTCGTAAAGCAGCTTGTCGCCCGCCACTATGGTCAGCCTCCCATCGGGATTTTCCGAATTGGGGCGGATATATCTTTCGATTACCACCTCGTAGCCGTGCTTTACGGCGCGTTGGAACTTGCCGTGGGCGGACGACTGCGGATAGTCCTCCACGTCGCGCCCCGCAACCTTTACGCCGTACGCCGCAAATATATCCTCGGCGGGTACCGCCCTTGCGTGTATCAAACTGGGCTGGTTTACAATGCTCTGTTCGGAGAGCGTGTCGGGATAAATTTCAAACGGTGAAACCACTTGCAATTTAACCTTGCCCTCCCTCACGCTCGCGCCGTCAAAGGTCTTGCCTATCTCGTTGCCCGCGTACGAATCCCATATCACCTTATAAAAGACCGTACCGCACGCCTCCGACCAGACCGTCGCGGCGGAGATTGCCCCGTCCACGTCGCAGTCCTCGCACGTCGCCGACAAAATCGCCGAGGCAAGCTTTGCCGAACGCCTGTCGTCATCGTCCTCTGAAGCCGCCCTTACGGCAAGCTTGGGGCGTATGCCCGTCAGCTTGCAGCAACGCGTATCCACGGTGGGCGCAATGTGGTTGAACACGCGCTTTTCCTGCCAGTAATAGCCGCTCGCGTCGCCCTCTATTTCGCCCAGCGAATTGACGTCGCAATACTGGTTGCCGCTCAAAAAATTCATATTCAGCTGCCAGCCGCGCTCTATGCTCCGCCTTTCCTCCTGCCTTCTTTTAAAGTCCGCCTGAACATGAGCAACCAGCTCGGCCTCCTCCTTTAAAATCTGTTCTTCTCTTTCAGTCACAGTCACCCTCCTTTAACATTTTCAAAAGTTTATTGCGCTCCTCTTCCAGCTCCCCGTCGGTTGCCGCGGACAAATCGTCGCTATCTAAAAGCAGCTTAACCGCCTTTATGTCGGGCGGAATGTCGCGCCGCGTAACCTTTTTCTTTATTAGCTTAAGCTCGCCGTCCTCCACCGCAAACTCTTCCACGACCTCGCTTGCGGACAGTCCGACGGCGCATTTTTTCAGCGCGTCCCTAACGCTTTCCCTGTTTTCCACCTGTCGATTTCAGCCTCCTTATTCTTCTCATTTTGTCGGCGTAAACGGCGCTTTCGGGGCACTCCTTTTCGGCTGGGCGCGGACGGTTCATCACGTAATATCTCAGCTCGTCCATACAGTGGTCGTCGCGCTTGACGGGGCTGTCGCCGTCCGCCCAAAAGTACCCGGTGAACTCCGCAATCATATTCACGCACGTGTCGAAAATATAGATGTCGGGCAACCCGTTTCCGCGCTTTAAATATTCTTTGACGCGGCATATCCCCGAGAAAACGTCCTTGTTCACCTTAGTGTTGACCAGTATTCCCCTGTCGGCAAAAAGCTCCGCCACGCTCTTGGTGCTTGCCAACGTGCGCTGATTTGCCGCACTGTCGATAAGCGCGCATACCCTGCCCCTCGCGTCGGTCTTCCACCCTATCCGCGCGGATATATCCTTGATGCAGCGCGCGTGCTCCTCGATATCCTTGCCCGCCGCAAAATGCTCGGCAACCACGTAGATATTGCCGTCCCAGTCCACGGCGTACCAGTGTGCCGAAAGCGGATTGTTCAAGCCGGGGTCTATGGAAATATTGTCCTGCCACTCCTTAGGAATCGGGAAGGGCGCAACGACGTGCACCGCGCTGTCGAACTCGGGATAGACCAGCCCCGCCCCGCGCGAAAATTTGCCGTACCGTCTGCTGTCCAGCGAGGAAGAATCCATTGATTGCGCCAGCAGCTTTATCTCGCTCTTTTTCAGATAGGGGTTGTCCTCCCAGCTCATAAACTCGCACCACACCTGCGGATTGTTGCGGCGGTTGAGATATATTTCGTTGTAGATAAAGGTCTCGCCCTTGAGCGGCGTCATAGTGCCGAAAATATCGCCGCGCTTATCCATAACGCGCATAAGACATTCCTCGTAAATATCCTTGGGCGGCTCCTCGTCCAGCCACACGAAATCGAGCGAACAGCCCTGAAATTTTTCCCTGCCCTGGTCGCAGCTTTTAAAGCCGAGCGTGGAAATCCCGCCGAAAACGTTCTTGATTTTTATCTGGTCGATAATGCCCGAAGCGGGCGAATCCTTCCTGCCCGAAAGCATCGTAATTTCGGCAATCCAGCTCTTTGGCAGGTACTTTAAAATCTTGCTCTGCGCAACGTCGCGCTGCACCTGCTGGGAAAGCGAAACCGCCCACCCAAAAACGTCCTTTCTGTTTTTGCGGTAGGGGTGAATGCCCCTTAAAATCCATATTGCCTCCACTGCACCGCACTCGGTCTTGCCAGAGCGGTTGCCCCCGAACACCCAGCGGTTGCGCTTTTTGCACCGGTGGAACGCCATCTGCTTTTTGTGTTTTTTCCTGCCCGAGTTGTAGGCGTCAAGCGCGCCCGTATCCTCCTTTCGGCTCTTCAATTCCCTGTCAATCCGCGCAATGCGGCTGAGTATCTCTTCTCTATTCATAGACCTTTTATGACAAAATCTGTGTAAATTCCCGACTTGATATATCTTATAATTCGTAAGTATGAAACGCTTTACGGTTTTGCTGATATGCATTTTGCTTGCCGCGTTCACCATGACGCCGCAGTCCGTATTCGCCGCCGAATCACGCTATGCAAGGGCGGCAACGCGCACCGCCTATTTCTTTACCGACAGAAATACGACGTCGTCTATTTTCGCCGTGCCCTACACCTATTGCGTGGAGGTTATACGCGACGAAGGCGACTGGTATTACGTGCGCTACGCAAGCGACACGGGCATATACAAGGCGCTTTACGGTTACTGCCGCAGGGACGATTTTACGCTTGAAAGCGGCACGCCCGACGTGACCTTTCTGCACAAGACGGTCACGGTCAACTACTCGGCAAACAACAACAATTCAACGCTGCCCGTTTTAAGCCAGATTGCCGTGGAAGCGGCATATTACGGCACGTATTATTCGGGCGCAACCGTTTATTCCTACGTGTATTGCCAGGGTTCGTTCGGGTATATCGAGGGGGCAAACGACGATTATCCCCTTAACCTTACCGAAGAAAAGCCGACGGACGGCGACGGCAGTCAGGGCGGAAGCGATAAAAACAAGGGCGGCTTTAACGTGGGCGCAATAGTCGCGATAGTCATTTTGGCGGTACTCGTCGCCGTAATTTTAATTATCTATTTCGCGACCAGAAAACCCAGAAAAGAGGGCTGAAAATCACCGCGTCAATCCGGCGCGGGACTTATTAAACACTGATACGCGCACAGGATTTTGTAAACGCTTTGGCTGCCCGAAAGCAGCCCGCCCGACCTGCGCGCAAATTTGACGGCGGCGCGGTGAATTTCCCTTTTGTCCGCACCGACGGGACCGGTACGCATTGCCGCGTAGTGCTTTAACGTAAGCTTGTCCCTTTCCGTCATCGCCCCTATAATCTGGTTCAGCCGCGCCCACAGATTGCCAAGCTCGGACTTGACCTCTATCACCGAAGCAATTTTTTCGGCGTAGCGCACGCACCCCGCAAAGGTATCCTCCCCCGCCGCAAGCGCCAGCCGCGTTATTATATTGTCAAGCGCTCTATTAAGGCTGCCCGCCGAATAATAAAACCTTAACAGTTTTTTAATTTTCACTTCCGCCCTCCCAGAAAAACAAACACAAACATTTGTTCGCCGTTGTAGTTTTATTATAACCACTAAATATGACAGAAATGGTACAAATAAAAAAATTTCGGGGCATAAATTTATTTTTTTAAGTAAAAAATTTGTGAATTATCACCCAAAACGCATTTAAAAGTCGGGCGTTAAATCCTTTACAATACAATTAAATGGTGATATAATTTTAATCGTGAAAGCTAACAGGTTATTTACAAT
>JAIDIR010000311.1 GCA_029052615.1 Clostridia bacterium
TTTTAAATCATCCGGCCCCCCCCCACATCAACCCCCTAGCGTCCGGCGGCCGCGCCAGATGTGTATAAGCGCCATAAAGTAAACGCCGCACGCGGTGCAACCGCGGGCGGCTTCTTGTTTTTATAAAAATTTCGGAAGTTCGGATATATCCAGCAGCCATTCGCGGCGGCTGCGTTCGCGGTGGACGGCGTTTGCCTCGCCCAGCGCTTTGCGGTACTCGGCGTAGGTGCAGCCGTTGACTTTCATAAAATGTTCGCTTGCCTCGCGCTCCCTGCCCATAAGCTGCGTTCTGCCAATATGGATAACCTCGTGACAAGCCCTGCACACGGCAATTACGTTTACAAGCTTCTGCACGCCCTTTTGGTCGTCGTACTCCCACTGTTCGTGCGCTTCCAGCCGCGCGGCAGGCGCGCCGCAAATCAGACACTTTCCGTTGGCGCGGGCGTAAGCCTTTTTGCGCACGACGTCCCACGCGCCCTGCGGCAGTGCGCTGCGCAAGTTGGAGTACCAGCAACTGTCAGGCACCAGCTCGAAATTGAGTTTCATTTTCCCCTCCACGTTTCAACCGCTTCCAGGTCGGCTATTTCCACCGACGAATAATTGACGACGGCAACGCGCGCATATTCCGCGGCGTTTGCGCACGGTCCGGCAAGATAATCGGAAAGACATTTAATCTTTATCCCCCTCTCTTCCGCCGCGCTTTTAATTGCCTCGTCGCTTGCAAAACCGGGCAGGTGCAGCGTGATATGCAGCCCTCCGCCCGTCTCGATAACCTGCTTTTCCACGGGCAGCGCGGCTATCCTTTCCAGCAGTGCGGCGCGCACTCCGCGGTAGTGGTTTTTAAGGCGGTTGACGTGCCTTTCGAAGTAACCGCCGTCCAGCATTTTGGCAAGTGCCTTCTGTTCGAACAGCGGCACGACGTTTGCGGAATTGCCGTAAATTTCGCGGTAACGGGCGTATAGTTCGGGGGGAAGCACCATATACCCCAACCTCATTGACGGCGCAAGGGTCTTGGAAAAGGTGTTCAGATAAATTACCCTGCCGCCGTTCAGCCCCGCCATTGTCTGCAACGGTTTACCGAATAAACGGAACTCGCTGTCGTAATCGTCCTCGATTATATACGCGCCCGTACGCTCCGCCCAGCCGATAAGGCGCGAACGGTTTGCGGCGGGCATAACCGCGCCCGTGGGGTACTGGTGGGAGGGCGAAACGTGCAGCGCGCACGCACCGCTGTATTCGACGTCCTCCACGTTTACGCCGCGCTCGTCCACGGGAACGAAAACGCACTTTGCACCGTTGAGCGCGTAGGTGTGCGGTACCCTGCCGTAAGCGGGGTTTTCCACGGCGTACGGCTTGTCCCTGCCAATAAGCTGAACGATAACGCCGTACAGATATTCAGCGCCCGCACCTATGACGACGTGGCGCGGATTGACGGTCAGTCCGCGGAAACGGTACAGATAGGAAGCTATAGCCGCCTTTAAGGAATAGTCGCCGTCGCAAGGCACGCGCTCCAAAAGATGCTCGCCCTCCTCCGACAGCGTTTCGCGCATAAGCTTTGCCCATACCGAAAATGGGAACAGCCTTGCGGGGGCGCGCCCCGAACACAGGTCGAGGGCGTACTTTTTGCCCTGCTCTTCCTCTTCCGCCGCAAAGACGGGGCTTGCGCTCTTGACCTCACCCACCTGCGCGACGAAATAGCCGCGCCGCTGCTCGCTCTCTATATACCCCTCGGCAAGCAGCTGTTCGTAGGCGGTCTGCACGGTGATAACGCTCACACCCAGGTGCTCTGCCAAGCCGCGCTTGGAAGGCAGCTTGTCGCCGTGTTTTAAGTTGCCGCTCAATATATCGCCGCGTATTGCGCGGTACAGCGCGTAATATTTATTTTTTTCGGAAAGTTCGTAGGTCAACATAAAATTTATCTGGTATTATGAAATATATTCAATTTGGATATTTTTATAATATCAGGAAAGTTGTATAATGTCAAACGACGAGGACGAATTTATGAAGACCAAAAGAATACTGACAATGCAAGACTTATCGTGCGCGGGGCAATGCTCGCTGACCGTGGCGCTGCCCATACTTTCGCGCTACGGAATTGAAACGTGCGTGCTGCCCACGGCGGTGCTTTCCAACCACACCATGTTTAAGGGCTGGAGCTATCTTGACCTCACCCCCGAAATACCCGCGATTTTCGAAAACTGGAAAAACAACGATATCAAGTTTGACGCGTTTTTGCTGGGGTACCTTGGCAAAGCCGAGCTTATGGCATTGGCGGAAAAGTGCTTTGACGGATTTTCAAACGACGGCGCGCCCGTTATTATCGACCCCGTGTTTGCGGACAACGGCAAGCTTTACGGCGGATTTGATTTGCAGTACGTTGCCGAAATGCGCAAGCTTATAAAGCGTGCGGACATAATCCTGCCCAACGTTACCGAGGCTTGCTTTCTGACCGAGACCGAATACAGGGAAAACTGCGATGAGGCGTTTGCCTTGCTTCTTGCAAAAAAGCTTGCCTCGTTGACCGACGGCACGGTTATTATTACGGGCGTCGAAAATGACGGAAAGATAGGCGAGCTGATTTATTGCGGCGGCAAGCACGAAATCGTGCTGCTTGACAAACTGCCTGCAAAGCGGCACGGCACGGGCGATATTTTCGCATCCGTCTTTACCGCAAACTATCTTGGCGGCAAGAGCCTTGCGGACAGTTGCTCTACGGCAAGCAGATTTGTCATCGACTGCCTTAAAGCGACCGACCCCAACCACTTTTACGGCGTGAATTTCGAAAAGGTTTTAAGTAAGTAATTTTGCAAACAAAAAAGGCGGCGCGCGTTGAAAAACGCGCGCCGCTTATCTTTTACTTCTTATAACTTTTCCGCAATCTTTTTAAGGAAGCCTTCGCTATCCAATTTGACGGGTGTCACACCCTCGCGGTGGAAAAGCGGAATAAGGTCGCCCGTCATATAGCCGCTTTCAATGGTTGCAATGGTAGCCGCCTCCAGTTTTTTTGCAAACGCCGTAAGCTCGGGGATATTATCCAGCTCGCCCCTCTTTGCAAGCGCACCCGTCCACGCCCAAATCGTTGCAACCGAGTTGGTCGACGTGCTTTCGCCGTTGCGCCATTTGTAGTAGTGGCGCGTAACCGTGCCGTGCGCCGCCTCGAACTCGTACTTGCCGTCGGGCGAAACGAGCACGCTGCTCATCATTCCCAAGCTGCCGTATGCGGTAGCTACCATATCGCTCATAACGTCGCCGTCGTAGTTTTTGCACACCCAAAGCACGCCGCCTTCGGAGCGCATAACGCGCGCAACCACGTCGTCGATAAGCGTGTACATATAATATATGCCCGCCTTTTCGAACTTCTCTTTATAATCGCTTTCGTAAATTTCCGCAAAGATATCTTTGAAGCGGTGGTCGTAGGTCTTGGAAATGGTGTCCTTCGCGCCCAGCCACATGGGTATTTTATTTTCCAGCGCGTAGTTGAAACAGCTGCGCGCAAACGCCTCTATCGACGCGTCGAGATTGTGCACGCCCTGCACTATGCCGTCGCCCTTGAAGGAGTGAATGAGCTTGCGCTCTACTTCCTTTCCGTCCTTGTCGCAGATTAAAAGATAAGCCTGCTGACCTTCTTTTGCTTTGCTTTCAACCGAGTTATAAATATCGCCGTAAGCGTGACGGGCAAGCACTATGGGCTTTTTCCAACCCGGAACGTAGGGCGTTATGCCCTTTGCCAGAATGGGCGCGCGGAAAACCGTGCCGTCGAGTATGCGGCGTATGGTGCCGTTGGGGCTCTTCCACATTTGCTTTAAGCCGTATTCTTCCATCCTCTGCGCGTTGGGGGTAATGGTCGCGCACTTGACCGCAACGCCGTACTTCTTGGTTGCCAGTGCGCTGTCCTCGGTAACCTTGTCGTCCGTCCTATCCCTTTCGGGCAGACCGAGGTCGTAATATTCTGTCTTTAAATCGACGTAGGGCTCGATTAAAATTTCCTTTATCCACTTCCACAGAACGCGGGTCATTTCGTCGCCGTCCATCTCGACGAGGGGCGTGGTCATTCGTATTTTAGCCATATGGTATTCCTTAAAAATTTATTTTCTACATTCTACTATAAAACGCCCCCGTCTTGCAAGCGTTTAAAGCGCTTACTTTTTGATATTGGTCACCGCCGTTAAGTCGTTGAGTATTCCCGTGGTTATAATGCGCTTACCCTTGCGCGCGGCAAAATCGGTTTTCGCCTGCTTTATAACGCCGCTGAGCACCTTGTTAAAGTCGGCGTAGCTTTCCGACAGCAGGTATTGCGAAAGCGAACCGGGCACGGTGTTTATCTCGCTTATGTAAATTTCGCCGCCGCTGATTATGTAATCGAAGCGCACCACGCCGCGCATATTGAGCGCCGTGTAGACGCGCGCCGTTTCCTTTCTTATCGCTATTGCCACGTCCTCGTCCAGCGGCGCGGGAAACAGCCGCTTTCCGCCCCCGCAATACTTGTCGTCGTAGGACAGCACCTCACCCGCGGAAGCCACCTCCTCGCACGGCGAGGTTATAACCTTTCCGTCCGAAAGGTAAGCCGCGCAGTTTATCTCTCTGCGGTTGCTTAAATACTCCTCGCACAGCACGCCGTCGTCCAGCTCGAACGCCGTTTCCAGCGCGCTTGCAAGCTCCTCGTCGTCCTCGCACTTGGCTATGCCTATGCTCGAGCCGAGGGTCGCGGGCTTGACGATTACGGGGTATCCCACGGCGTTTGCGCCCTCGATTGCCCCCTTAATATCCCGCGAATAGAAGAATTTAGCCGTCTTTGCGCCCAGACTTTGCAGAACGAGCTTTGTGTAATATTTATCCATAAACGCCGCGCTTTCGAACAGTCCCGCGGAGGCAAATGGTATGCCGAGCATTGCGCACAAGCCCGCAAGGCCGCCCCCTTCGCCCGCACCGCCGTGACAGCAGTTTAAAACGGCACCCACCTCCGCCGCGCGCTTTGGCTTGCCGCTTTTATTGAACAGCACCACCGCGCCCACGGCAAAGCCGCACTTTGCAAATTGAATATAGCCCTGCTTTTTGTAGACGGAAATATCGGCAAGTCCCTCGTCCGCGCGCATAATTCCGTCGTGGTCGATATACACGGGCAGAACGCTTTTGCCGCCCTTTTTCAAAACGTTGCACGCCATAGTACCCGTGATTACGGAAACTTCGTTTTCGCTTGAAACGCCGCCGAAAACCACGGCTACGTCGTAACTTTTTTCAGTCATAAATTTATCACCTCGGAAAAATAAAAAACACCAAAGCCCTTAAGCTTTGGTGAAAGTGCATTATACTCGAATAATTTTATCAGTTGTAAATTTCGGGAAGGTCGTTCAAAAACAGTACCGTATCGCCTTTTTGTATAATATCCTTAATTACGTCCTGCGCCGCCGCAAGCGAGGGAACCTGTGTAAGCTTTTCCTGCTCGCCGCCCGCGTCCAGATAGCCCTGCTTTACCGCGCCGACGAGAGTTTCGCCGACGAGTATTACGTAGTCCAGCCCGACCAGCTCCGCGCCCAGCGCCATGTTTTCGCTCTCCTCCAGAATGCCCAGTTCGACCAGTCCGGGGGTGACGACTATCTTTTTGCCGCCGAACGAGCGCAGCACCTCGACCGCCGCCTTTGCGCCGACCACGTTGGAATTGTAACCGTCGTCCAGAATATTCACGCCGTTGCTTTCGATAAGCTGCAACCTGTGTTCCACAAATTCCAGCGCCGAAATAGCCTCAGCAATTTCGTCCGCCGAAACGCCCAGAGCATAAGCGGCTTGCGCGCACAAACCTATATTGTTCGCGCAGTGCGCGCCCAGAAGTTTGGTCTTAACGCGGCGCTTATCCTCACCGAGCGTCAGCGTAAATTCAGTACCGGAGCAAGTTGCAACCACTTCGGAAACGCAATCGCACGCGGCTTTATCCCCGTCGATATCCTTAAACATTTCGAAGCAGTCCGCCGCAATAAAGCAGGTCTTTTTGCTGCCCGAAATAATTTCGCCCTTGGTCTTTACGACGTTTTCAATGGTCTTAAAGCTTTCAAGGTGCTGGGGGCAAATGCCCGTAATCAGCGAATAGTCGGGGCTGCACAGTCTGCACAGCTCGGCAATATCCCCCTGCTTGCGCGCGCCCATTTCTGCGATAAAAATATCGTACTCCGAAAGGTCCGCACCGTTGACCGTTCTTGCAATGCCCAGCGGCGTATTGAAGGACGACGGGGTGGACAGCACCCTATACTTTTTGGAAAGCATGGCAAGCAGCACGTTTTTGGCGCTGGTCTTGCCGAAGCTGCCCGTTATGCCGACCACGGTTATTTCCGCCGCCGCAAGCTTAGCCCTCGCCTTTTTCACGTACGAATTATTTATCGGCGCTTCCCATATCAGCGTTATTAGGTTTGCAAGACAAATTATAGGTAATATTGCAAGAGGGAATACCGCAAGCGCGCAATACTTAAGCGTTGCAAACAGCCTTGCGCCCCACGCGTATTCGGCAAAGTTCAAAAGCGTGACGGCAAGATAGACGAGTATTGCGTACACGAGCCACAGCGTGATAAACAGTCTTTTGAAGCGCGGCGTAAGCGTTGCGTTGCCCTTGATAGCGCGGCGCGCCTCGGCAAACAGATAGAGAACGAAGAAAATTAAATACGCCGCAAGCCCGATTACCGCCGACCAGTGCGCGCCCGCGAAACCGAAGCACAGCGATATTACCGCGCAGGCAAGCACGGTTGCAAGCGCAAGCAGGCAAAAGCGCGCCTGCGTTAAATTGCTTTTGCGGCGCGACCAGCTTAAAAGCTTTGCGCCCTTATAGCCGAAGCCCTGCAAAATGCCGAGCGGCTTGAAGCTTATTACGCTTAAAAAGCACGCAAAGACGAGCGCAATCAAAACGCACTCCAAAGTTGTCTGCCAATTTATAAATATCCACATAACAAGCACCTTAATTTTCCGAACGCCCGCTTAAAAAGCTCAGCATCAGGCGGTTGAATTCAGCGTGGTTTTCGCTGAAACAGAAGTGACCGCCCCGAATAATTTCAAGCCCGCTTCCCTCTATAAGCGAATGGAAAATTGCGCCCTCCTCGTCAGGCGGAGTAACCTTATCGTCCGCGCCGTAAATGAGAAGGGTTTTATTTTTTATGCACCGCGCGCAGCCGCGCAAATCCTCGTTGACTATTTTTTTATAGCTCTCCTTCATAAGCGGTGAAAGAGAGCGGTATTCCTCGCTGCCGAAGTGCTTTTCGGCGTAGCGCGGAAAGAACTTTTTTATGCGCCTGTAACGCTTTACCTGCCGCATATACGCGTCCGAACGCGGTTTTACAAGCCCCGCGCCGCCCGTAATAATCAGTTTATCCGCACACGACTGGTCGGACGATAGCAGCTTTAACGCCACCCTTGCGCCGAACGAATGGGCAATAATATCCGCGCCCTTTAAATCCGCCGCGGCTATAAAGTGTTTAAGCCACTCGGCGTAATCGCCCACCGACCACGCGCTTTTTATTGGCGCGCTTGCGCCGAACGCGGGCATATCGGGGGCGACGGCAAGTCTGCCGTTTTTCGCCAGCCCGTCAATCTGATAATAAAAACTCTGTCTGTTGGAAAGGTAGCCGTGCAGCAACAGCACGGGCTTGCCCTTACCCGCTTTGGTAACGCTTACGTACGCGCCGTCAAGTAAAATGGGACTTTACCCCTCTATGAATTACTCGCGACCGATTACCTTCTGCATTACCAGACAATCCTCTCCGTCCGAATAGTATCTGGTCCGCGCGTAAACGCCCACGAACCCGCACGAGAGATACAGCCGCATCGCACCCGAATTGGAAACGCGGACTTCCAGAAAAATTTTCTCCGCGCCCCTCTCCTTCGCGTCGTCGATAAGCCCGTTTATAATCGCCTTGCCCACGCCGCTGTTTCTGTACTCCTCGGCAACCAGAACGTTTTCAAGGTCGCAGCTCTCGCACGCGGTACAGGTGCAGCCGTAGCCTATAACTTCGCCGTCCTCCTCCGCAACCAGCATGCAGTAGGCGGGGTTTTCGAACGCCGAAGCGATGGTGCCGTAGCTCCAGCTCTCGCCCTTGAAGCATTCCTTTTCAAGCTCGGAAACGCTCAATATATCTTCGTACTTACACTTGCGTACCGTCATACCAAACCAAGGCGCGCCGCGCGCTCCTCCTCCGCCTGAGGCTTTTTGACGTACAGCGCCGTAATGTCGCCGTCGTCTGCGCACGTCGCTTCAACGGCGGTGCAAAGACAATCCTTAGCCTCCAGTTTCGTGTACCTGGGCAGGGAAAGCTCCTCGAACCCGTACACGGGGCGCCCCTTTTCGATAAGCTTTTCGCGGGGCATAAAGCAGGGCTGCAGGTTGCATACGCCGTGCATATTGTAGCCGCAGACGTAATAATTTCCGTGAGCCGCGTCAACGGCGACGAGATAATCGCAATCGCTGTTGACATTATATGAGATAAGCTCGAACGCGGTTACACCCACCGCCCGCTTGCCGAGCGCGGTCGCATACCCCTTTATGCAGGATACGCCTATCCTTATGCCCGTAAACGAACCGGGGCCGGTAACCGCGGCGAAAAAATCGCACTCCGCGGGGGTAAGACCTGCCTTATCCAGCGCCTTGTCGATTTCGTCCATAAGCACTACCGAATGATTCATCGCGCAGTCGGCAAGGTGGCTTACCACCCTGTTTTCACCCTTGCACGCAACCACCGTCAGATAGCGCGAGGACGTGTCCACCGCCAGATAGTTACTCACAGACAATCTCCCTGTTGGAAGGGCTTATCTTTCTGATTGTCACCTTTTTGCAGTTTTCGGGAAGCACGTCCGCAATGTTTTCCGACCACTCGATAACGCACACGCCCGTGCCCTGAAAATAGTCGGTCAGCCCCAGCCTCTCCGCTTCCGCGCCGTTTTTAAGGCGGTAGCAATCGTAGTGATAAAGCTTTCCGTCGTAATCGTTCATATAGGCGTAGGTGGGACTTAAAATTTCGTCCTTGATTCCCAGCCCCTGCGCAATACCCTTGCAGAACGTGGTCTTACCCGCGCCCAGTCCGCCTTCCAGCAGAACGACGTCGCCGCCGCTGAGCGTAGCCGCATATTTCTTTGCAAACTCTATGGTAGCCTGCTCGCTACCCGTTAAATAAATATCCATACGGGTACATTATACACCTGTACGGCTAACTTTTGCAATAGATTTTTATATTTAATTGTCCACCTTTATTCAGCCCAGAGCGCCATATCTATAAATTTCATAGGCGAATACTTAACCAAAGTTTTTCCTTCATATTCTGCCTGCACTGCCTGTATATCTACCTTATAGTCACGTGCAAAGTTTAATATACTATACAGCCCTTTTTCTGAACAAACCCCAGTGTACTTCAACGCGCGTAAGTTTTTAACTATGTAAGTATCGTATGCGTGAATACACCCAAGCGTAGCAAGCATAATTTTACATATTACAGTGTCCTTATGTTTATAATCTGTCCCTGCAAATATAGCGTCATCTAATTCTTTTTTTAACTTTAATACTGATTGTACATATTTATCTCTATTAAAGTCAGCGGCAAAAATATCTATATCGATTAACCAAGAATATTCATCTTTGCACACGACCTCAACAGCTTTATAAAGATATTTATAATCTATTTTCATTAAAATACCTGTACGGCAAACCATACCCCAGCTGGCAAGAAACGTGTAAAGATTTAACGCAAGATCGTCAATTATTTTCTCGTTAAGCCTGTTTCTGTTTTCCAAAAATAATTTATGACAGTAATCATACGAACGATATCTTGAATGTTCGTCCTTTAAATAACCGTCCATAAATTTTTTTACGTTTGCTTTAAAATTCAACATACATTTTCACCTCTTTTGTTTTTTACTTTTTTGTTTTGCCGGTTTTTGATTTGAGATTCTTTTAATCTAACACATACCAACTGAAGAACCAACCTTTTGAACTATGCTTATGACTATAAAAAAATCTATCGATATAACCTGCGCAATATTTT
>JAIDIR010000312.1 GCA_029052615.1 Clostridia bacterium
AAGTCGCTCTTTGCTTCCTTGTGCGCCTTGTCTACGCGGCTCTTTTCCGCCTTCTCCTTCTTTTTCTCCTCCTCCGTGCTCTCGTGGAAGGGGATTTCGAAAATGATAGCCTCGTAGGGCTTCAAGGTAAAGGTGAGCTTATAAGGTCTGCCGTTGCACAGCTCCTTTTCCGCCTTGACGGACATTTCGTTTTCGTCGTAGCAGGTCGAGAACACGCGCTTGTAATTGCCCGAAACGGGCGCGCCCACGCCGTAGTTTTCATACGTCATAGGGGTCATATTGCAGACGAATACAAGTCCGTCGTTATAGTTCCAGGGATTGCGGCGGATAAACGCGAATATAGAACGCTGAACGTCGCCGCTTTCAATCCACTCGAACGACTGGCTGTTGGTGTCGTTGTGCAGAACGGGTCTTTGCTTATACAGGTGCAACAGGGCGCGGTAGCACTCCATAACGCTTCTGTGACCGGGGTCGTCGCACAGGTGCCAGTCCAGACTGACCTTATAATACCACTCGTTTATCTGCGCGAAGTCCTGACCCATAAACAGCAGCTTTTTGCCGGGGTGACCCATCATCATCGTGTAGAAGCATTTCAAGCCGTTCAGCTTGTCCGAATGATATCCGGGCATCTTGGTGTACATACTGCCCTTGCCGTACACCACCTCGTCGTGCGAAAGCACCAGCTGATAGTGCTCGTTGAAAATGTATTCAAAGGTGTGCGTCATTAAGAAGTGGTGATATTTGCGGTAAACGGGGTCCTTCTTTATATAGCTTAAAGTGTCGTTCATCCAGCCCATATTCCACTTCAAGCCGAAGCCCAGACCGCCCTCCTTTGCGGGCGCGGTTATGCCGTTTATAATCGAGCTGTCCTCGGCGATAATAAACGCGTCGGTGCGGCTCCTCAACACGCTGTTGAGGTGACGGAAGAACTCGAAGCTTTCCAGGTTCCAGTCGCCGCCGTCCTTGTTGGGGCGCCACTCCGTTCTGCCGAACGACGAATACAGCATTGCCGCAACCGCGTCCGAGCGCAGCGCGTCGATATGATATTTATTGACCCAGAAGAACGCCGAGGCAATGAGGAAGTTGGAAACCTCCGGTCTGCCCAAGTCGAACGCCTTGGTGCCCCACTCGGGATATTCGGCGCGCAGGGGGTCGCCGTATTCGTACAGCGGCGTGCCGTCGAAATTGGCAAGACCGAATTCGTCCTTGGGGAAGTGCGCGGGCACCCAGTCTAAAATTACGCCTATGCCGTGCTGGTGCATATAGTCGACGAAGTACATAAAGTCCTGCGGCGAGCCGTAGCGCGCGGTAGGGCAGAAATAGCCCGTTACCTGATAGCCCCAGCTGGGGTCGAAGGGATATTCGCATATACCCATAACTTCAACGTGGGTATAGCCCATAAACTGAACGTATTCGCACAGCTCGTGCGCGAGTCGGCGGTAGTCTAAAAACTGGTCCTCGTCCCACCACATTTCGGTGTTTTTCTTCCAGCTGCCAAGGTGCACCTCGTAAACCGCCATGGGCTTTTCGAGATAGTTTTCACCCTTCTTGGCTTTCATATATTCGCCGTCGCCCCACTGGTAGTCGTTAAGGTTGGTGACTACCGAAGCGTTAGCGGGGCGCTTTTCGCTGCCGAATTCGTAGGGGTCGATTTTATAGACCTCGCTTCCGTCGGCGCGCACGACGAGGTATTTATACTTAACCCCCTCGCACATACCGGGCACGAAAAGCTCCCATATGCTGTCGTCGACTTTTTCCATAATATCGCGCCACGGGGTCCAGCCGTTACCGTCCGACACCACGCAGATTGCGCGCGCGTTGGGCGCCCACACTACGAAGTGCGTGCCCCATACGCCGTCGATACAGCGAATGTGCGCGCCCATCTTTTCATACAGCTCGTAGTGCGTGCCGTGGTGGAAAAGATATCTGTCCAGCTCACCGAAAAATCTTTTTTCCTTATCCATTGAAGTTTCCCCCTAAACATATAAAAATGTTACATCCCTCTTGTCAGAAGCGAGCAAGACAAGGAGCGCGAGTACCGACCGCAGGGAGTGTACACAGAAGTACACGACCAAGGCGGCACGGAGTGCGACACCGTATTGCGAAGCTTATGGCAAGAGAGCTATTCGAATTTCTTAGTATAGACGCAGCCCGATTTGGGCGGCAAGGTCAAAACCGTTCTGCCGAACTTAACCTGCGCGTCCTCGGCAAAAGCGTCCGCCTCCGCATTGACGTTATAGGCAAGCTTAAGCGTATCCGTGCGCTTACCCGTAAGCGTCCAAACGGGAACGCTGAGCGAAATGTTTTTGTCGCTGCAATTGATTGCGACTATCGCGCAGTCCTCTTTGTCGAAACGCGCGTAGACTATATAGCCGTTGCCCGCGTCCAGAGGCATCATAGACCCCATCTTCAGGCAGTGAATTTTTTTGCGGAGGGCGATGGCGCTCTTATGAACGTCGTAAGTTTCCCAGTCCTCCCTGCCCCAGGGGTAAGTCCTGCGGCTGTCGGGGTCCGTCCAGCCCACCTGCCCGACCTCGTCGCCGTAGTACAGCGCGGGGCTGCCCGTCCAGGTCATCTGAATGAGCACGCCCAGATATAAAACGCGCTTGTCGATATCCTCGCCCGCGGCTTCTCCGCCCATTGATTTAAGCGTGCCCACCTTGCGGTTGGTGCGCGTGAGAAAACGCGAATGGTCGTGGTTTGAAAGTTGGTTTATAGCGCTGTCCAAAGCGGGCCTCGGAAGGCGCGCGCCGTTCTTTAGCATTGCGTCGAAAAACGCCTTGCCGTCGTAAAGCTTGCCGTAATCGATAGCCCCCGAGTGCTTTTCCATACCCGTTAAAAACCAGGTGACCGGCTCCATAAAGGCGTCGTAATTCATAACCGAATCCCACTCGCCGCCGAACAGCCATTTTTCGGGGTCGCCGTAGTGCTCGGCAAAAACGAACGCTTGAGGGTTGGCCTTTCTTACGCGCTCCTTGAAGGTCTTCCAGAATTTGTGATTGAACCTCTGGCTGTGCCCTAAATCGGCGGCAACGTCCAGACGCCAGCCGTCGGCGTTGAAGGGTGCGGACACCCACTTTGCGCCCACTCCGTAAATGCTTTCGCACAGTTCCTCGCTCTTTTCGTAGTTGAGCTTGGGCAGGGTCTTATAGCCCCACCATCCTTCGTATTCGCTGTCTACCGTGCGCGGCTTGTTGAATTTGAAGTAGCTGCGGTACGGGCTTTCCAGCGACTGAAACGCGCCCTTTTCGTACCCCTTTTTGTCGAGATATATGCCCTCTCTGTCCAGCCATTTATGGAATGAACCGCAGTGATTGAACACGCCGTCCACCACGACTTTTATGTCCATCGCGTGCATCTTTTCGACGAGCGAGGCAAAATATTGATTGGACTTTTCCAGATTGGTTTTGTCGGTTACCCTGCGTATATACTTGGGCGCGTAGCCGTTATGCTTTTCCCAGCCCTGCATATAGTGGTCGTAATCGTTTTCTATAATTGCGAGGTGCGGGTCTATATAGTCGTAGTCCTGCGTGTCGTATTTGTGGTTGGAAGGCGATACGAACAGCGGATTGAAATACACCGCCTCCACGCCCAGCTCCTTCAAATAATCCAGCTTTTGTTCCACGCCCTGCAGGTCGCCGCCGTAAAAGTTGTTTACGTCCAGCGCGTCGGGAGTTTTGTACCAGTCGTCAATCTTGCGAACGTGCCCGCCCGTGTAATAGTATTCGTTATACTGCACGTCGTTGGAGGGGTCGCCGTTGCAAAAGCGGTCACAATATATCTGATAGAACACCCTGCCCTTAGCCCAGTCGGGCACCTTGACCCCGGGCATAAAGGAAAAGTTGTACTCCTCCTGATTGTTGGTGACCGCGCCGAGGCGGTTATAATAAATCTCGTCGTCCTCGTCCACCAGCTTGAAAAAGTAGCTTACGGGCTTGGAGCCGCAGGTAAAGGTCAGCGTATAAAAGTCGAAGCTTTCTATCTTTTTGGGAAGCTTCTTCATAACCCGCATTTTGCCGTTTATAAAGGCGTATACTTTTAACACGTCGTTTTCCAGAGTGCGGAAGGTAAGCGTTACCTTGTCGCCTGCCGACGGCTCGTAAGGGGTTTTGAACGTCTCGGTTTCGTCAGTAAAAAGGGCTTGTCTGTTAATCATAATTTATCTTAGAAATTGTAACACGGAAACGCGTTAAAGTCAATACGCAAATTTTTAATAGCGTTGACTTTATGCGAATAATATGATAATATTCATTACGTAGAAAGGAGCGGAAGAACTTATGTCGGAAGAATTGCAAAACGAGCTTCCCGCACCCGCGGTTGAAAGCGCCCAAACTCCACCCGAAACGGAAAAGCCAACCAAGAAAAAGAAGTGGCAAAAGCCGACCGGAAAGCAGGTCGTACACGAGATTGTCAGCTATCTGATTATGACCGTCGGCACCATTTTGGTTGCGGCGGGCGTGTACTTTTTCAAGGCACCCAACCACTTTGCAACGGGCGGCGTAAGCGGCATTTCGATTATAATCGCAAAGTTCGTGCCGCTCAACCAGTCCACTCTCGTCATGATCATAAACGCCGCGCTCATTATAATCGGCTTTATCTTTCTGGGCAGGGGCTGTACGGTGCGCACAATCTTCTGTTCGCTGATGTATTCGCTGGAAAACTTTCTGCTTGAAGAGTTTCTGCCGCTGGATATAATACCGGGAACGGTACAGGTTTTCGACGAGGCGGGCACGCTCATTTCGTGCACCCTCACCAATCAGCCGGTAATCGAGCTTGTGTTTGCAATGCTTCTGACGGGCATAGGCAGCGCGATAATGTTCAACTGCAAGGCGTCGTCGGGCGGCACGGACATAGTTGCGCTGATACTCAAAAAGTACACCAAAATCAACACGGGCAAGGCGCTGCTCATCACCGACGCGGCGATAGCCTTTTCAACCTTCTTCATCTTCGGCGTGCAGGCGGGTCTGTTCTCTATCTTGGGTCTGTTCTCCAAGGCGTTCATCGTCGACGGCGTAATCGAAAACATAGGCAAGAGCAAGTATATAACCATTATCACGACAATGCCCGACGAAATCGGCAAGTATATCACGACGGTTATGAAACGCGACTACACAAGTTACAAGGCGACGGGCGGCTATACGGGGGCGGAAAAGACCGTGCTTATTACCGTGTGCAAGCGCAGCGAAGCGCTTAAGCTGAAAGCGAAAGTCAAGCTTATAGACAGCACCTCCTTCGTGATTATTACCGACGCGAACGAAATACTGGGCAAGGGGTTCAGGGAAACAATTTAAAAGTAAACAGTAAAAAAGCCGCGCGGCTCAATTGCCGCGCGGCTCTCTTTTTTTATTCCTTATTTTCGTCGTCCGTTAAGTCCATATCGGTCATCGGGTCGGCGGGTTTATAGAAGCCGCCCACGTCGAATACCCTGCCGTCGTCAACGGGCATGGGAGCCACCACGTTGCGCACCACCGTCCTCACCGCGGGGGCGGGCGCCTGAGCGCGTTCCGCCGTCTGCGCGGGCTTTTTGGTCGTGTCTATTTTCGTGGTCGTCACCGTGGTCATAACCGCGTCGGGAGGGCATACTGGGGTATCCTTTCCAGCCTCCTCCGCCTTGGCTTCGGCAGTTGCCTGCGCCGCGGGCTTTTCCCTGCGGTCAAGCACTTTTTCCATAGCCGCCGTAACCATTTCAACGAGCGTTGCCGCAGTTACGCCGCCGGATATAAGCTGTTCTCCGCCCAGCCGCGACGTAAGATTTTCGACGCGCATATCGGTCTTAGCCTGAGCAATTTGCTGTTCCGCCGTGTGCAGGGCTTTTATTTCCGCAAGCTCCTTTGCCGTCTGTTCAGCTCTCATAGCTTCCTGCGCGGCTCTCAGCGCGGACACCTCGGCTTTGAGTTCGGCAAGCTCGTTGGACGAACCGCCGCCTCCCATAGCCATAGAGCCGCCGCCCATCTGAGGCATTTGTCCGCCCATCATCTGAGGCATCATTTGCGGCATCATCATCTGCTGCTGATTCATACGCGCCATTCTTTCCTCGCGGTCCTCGCGCCTGCGCTCTTCCTGCTCGCGCTTGCGTTCTTCTCTTTCTTCCCTGTCACGCTCCTCTTTTTCAAGTCTGCGCTGTTCGGCAAGCTCTTCACGCTTACGCTTTTTCTTCTTGGCGCTGACAATTATGCAGATAAGAATTATGAGGAATAACAGCACTACCGCCGCAATTACAAGCCATAACCAGTTTGCTTTCGCAAAGTTCAACGCGCTTCCGAAGAACGCCGCTACGGCACTCTGGGGAACGGTGTAGTCCTTTCTTGCGGACACGCTCTTTAATTCGTCCGTGCCGTCCGCAAACTCGAAGTTTGCCGCATCCTCGCCCACGAGATAAGCTTCAACAATGAACTTTTCGCCACCCTTCAATACGGGCTCTTCAACAAGATTTCCGTTCGTATCGTAGTAACGATAACCTATCGTAACGTCAAGTCCGTTTGCGGTTATCATATCCTGATATGCCGCCAAGGCGTTAAGACTTGCGCCCGTCTTACTCTTCAAATTCCAACCGTCCGTTGCAAGCACGATTTTGCTAATCGACCAGTCAAGCGTTGCCGTCAATGCGGAATTATCAATGCTGATTTCATTTACAAACAACGCCTTTGCAAAAAGCTTGTTCATAGGCTCGGCACCCGTCGGCTCTACCCACATATAGTTGGCGCTGTTCAGCTTAAACGTGACGGTATAGCTTCCCGCAGTCTTGTTGGTGTAGCCGCTCAGCATACTCATAATGCTTGCATTATAGTTGCTGTCCAGATAGTCAACTACGTTGATATATTCGCCCTTGTATACTATATCTTTCGTGACCTGCGGAACGACTATTTTTCTAACTACTACTTCAAAGTCAAATACGCTTTCGGTCAGAACGTAAGAAGCTTCGTTACCAGCTTTCAGACTGACGGTAATCGTATACTTACCGACGTCAAGTCCGTTTACGAATGCAACCAGTTCGGCGGCGTTGCCATTGAACGTTTTAGCTTCGGTAAGCGTACCGCCTGCAACCGTGACTTCAACGCGCGCCCTTTCGTCCTTATCGCCCCTTACAACGCTGAGGGCAAAATCAACCTTGCCATACTCCGCGCCGCTGCCCGTAACCGCAACCGTAAGCGCCGTCTTGGGCGCACCCGTAGTAAAGTTGCGGCTGGTCGAATTGATATTGACTTCGGTTACGCCGTCTTTAAGCTTAATAGCCACCATACCGCTGACAGGCGTTGTTTCAGACCAGTTTTCCGCTATGTAAGTTTTGAGTTCTTCAAGCGTATAGTCCGTGCCGTTCACGGTGTAAACGTAGTCGTAATACTTCGAATAATCGTTGCCGTCGTCAAACTTAACCGCGGGGAATTCAAACGCGTTGGCGCCCACTTCCACAGCCTGCGTGCCGTTCCAAGTATAAGTCAACGCACGCGCCGTAATCTCCCAGTCGTACGAAATGTTTTCGTATCCGCTCTCGTCCGCTGTCGTGTAGTTCGCGTTGATAATCGTCAGATCAACGGTGGTCTTCTTCTCACCCTGCTCCGTGGGGTCGCTAAGCGCCGTATAGTTTACAGTGTAGTCGCCCTTGTCAATATCAAGCCCTAACCCCTTCATATAGTCGGGTGAAATGCGCACGGTTATAGGGTCGCCCGTGTACGAAGGCTTATTCGTTGCCGTAATTTTATTCCAGGTAGTTCCGCCGTCGTTGCTGTACTCCCACTCCGCTTTCGAGAAGTCAAGCTTCTTGGGCACGATTTTAATCGTAAGCGTGAAAGGTCCGTCCGAGCACGTCTCATCGCTGCTCTTTGCCTTGATTTTAAAAGTTGCGGTATATTCGCCGACGTTTACGGCGTTTATAAACGTACCCGTCAGATCGCCGTCCTGTTCAAGATAGGACGCGTCGGACGCGCTGTTGAAATTCACACTGACGTTGCTTAAGCTCAAAGGCGTACCCGTGTACTCAATTTCGACAACGGCTTTACCGTCGTCGTAATCGTCCGTAACGTAAGGTTTACCTGCGATATTCCATTTAATATCGTTGTTGCCAAGGCTGCGCCCCTGCGCGGTAATTTCGAAATTGTACGTGCAGGTGCCCGAGTAATTTTCGCCGTCCGCTGTCTTTACCGTAAGCTCATAGTTGCCCTTTGCAAAGCCTTTTGAAATTGTCACGGTACCGGTTTTGCCGCTGACGGCAATCGTGCCGTTCTGTTCATCGCCGCCGTTCAGCGAATAGGTGGCAACCAACTCAACCGTCGAGTCGCCGCTGCAAAGCTGCGTAGGTATTTCGAAGGTAAGCGTTGTTACCGTTCCTCTTTCCCATTCGGTTGCATTTGCGCCGTCCGAATCGATTACGATGGGCTTGGGCGTAATTTCCACCTCAGGCTCCGTGCCCGAAAACGCATACAGCGAATTGTTTTTAAGCGTAAACACGGGCTTATATTTGCCTGCGTTTTTTATCTTTAAAGTCGTGCCGTCAAAGCTTATTGCACCCGTCGGCGCAGTGCAGGTCATAAGGTCGGGGTCGTAACCTTCGAAGGTGAACTCCTGCTCCTCGCCGTTATACTCTTCACTCGCACTGCTGCTTGCGCTCAGCTTTGGATATGCAACCGCTATTTTATTGAGTTCGAACTGACTGCCCGCGTTTGAAACCGAATAATTGCAGCTTTCCGCATTTTCCAGGAATGCGTGCGCATACCAGGTGCCCGTGCTATTCGGGCTGGTAAAAGTCGCGCTGCCCGCATTGTTGTTTTTGGAATACTTGGTAATAAGCTTGGGGTATTTGTCGCCACTGTCGCGCGTGTAAATTTCATTCGTATCTTTGAACTTTGCAACCTTTACACCGCCATTATCTTCAAACTCGACTTCAAGTTCCTTTTTATTTACCTTGAACGTAAAAGTTCTCGTATCCGAAGTGTTGGTTGTATCGTCCGACCAAGCATAATTTTCCGATAGAAGTTTAACAGAAATTGTATGCTCCCCTGCATCGGTAACCTTATCGTTCATTTCGATTATGCTCGGGTCGGTGTACAGCGTGGAATTATACCAGTTAGGTTGCTTATCCGTTGCAAGGTCGTCCAGCGTCTGTTCCAAACCGTTGTACGTGCTTGTAACAGTTCCGCTCGGCGGAGTAAGTACTTTGGGGTTAATAGTAAAACTTACTGACTTCGTGTCTGGGTCGTTGGCAGTTGCGTTATTCCACACCGCACCGCAGTTTTCATTTATAGTGAAATACAACTTATAAGTGCCTGATTCCTTTGCCGTCATCACATCATTTGCATCAAGCGGGTTGGTACCCTTTGAAGTAACTTTGTCGTAAGTGGTAGTCGTAATACCTGCCAAATTAGTGTATTCCGCTTTCGTCACGCTTGCACATTGATTATTGTAAGTAAATGTAAAGTTTTGGTATTGTCCGTTATAAGTCGCAGTTTTAACATCCACCTTAGGTTCGCTTATCGGAGTAACCGTAATATCACCGCTGAAAGTTGCCGTCGTATCCAATCCGTTAGCCGACGTAGATTTGTTTGCGTGGGTGGCGACACCGACGAAACCGAAATACGCCGTGAAGGACTTCTTTCCATTGGTATTGTTAGTGTACGTTATTGTCGGTATATTAACAGTTGTTGATTGAGCCGCAGCGCTTGTCGTTGCCGATAACGTACCGAGTGCGGTATAGCTGGCGCCAGTCGATGACGTTATACCAGCACTTGTAGGTTTGAATGATAACGTAGCGGACGGGTCGGTTGCAGAAGGATCGTCGGCAGTATTTCCGAAATAAAACAAACAACTATATACAGTGGCTTTGGAGTCGCCTGTTATATATTTTATTAAATAATTTTCAATCTTATAGTCCACCTTATATTCGGTCATTGCGGGTACTTCAATTTCCGATTTCACGGGAACATAGCCTATTACAAAATTCAAGCCGCCCGAAGGTCTGTTAACCGTAGCAACATTATCTGAGAAGGAAGCGCTTACGGTGTCTACACTGCTGACAAATGAAGTGTACGGTACATTAGTCGAAGGATCATATCTTGTCGTATATACCATTACTTCACTCGCCGTTTCGAACGTGACGGCAGGCGGAGCAACCGCTGCTTCCGCGCTTACTTTGTTATTATTTCCGCAAAACACCGCGCCGAAAGTGAGCGCAGTGCAAGCGCAAAGCGTTGCTAATATTCCCCCTACAAAAGTTTTACGTTTAATTTTCATAAACATTACTCCCTTTTGCGGGCTAAAAAAATAAGGGCAACCGTTAAA
>JAIDIR010000313.1 GCA_029052615.1 Clostridia bacterium
GCACCGCAAAGTCCTCACCCGAGCCGAAGCGCACCTCGCCCACGTAGTTGTCGTAGTTCTTCACGTCAAAGCCCAAGAAGGAGGCATGTGAGAGATAGAAGTCCAGACAACGCGCGTTCGTTTCGCCGAAGGGCTTGCCCTCGGTTGCGGGCGCCTGCGACGAATCGAATTTGATAAGCTGCGAAAGATTCTTCACAACGTCGTCAAAATAGTTTTTCATAAATAACCTCGAATTTTATTATACTCTTTTTTATTTTTATGGTAAAATAAAAACACAGGGTTTTGCAAAAAAACTTTTTTGAACGCGCAACGCGCATTTTTACGGGAGAGGAGCAATGCACGAAGGACACAGAAGCAGGCTTGCCGCAAAGGTTACCGGCGGCGGAGTTATTTACGAGCACGAGCTTCTGGAAATTTTGCTCTTTTACGCCTGTCCGCGCAGAGATTTAAACGCAACCGCGCACGCGCTTATACGGCGTTTCGGAAGTCTTGGCGGAGTGCTTTCCGCTGAGGTTGACGACCTGAAGGCGGTTGAAGGCGTGGGCGGCAATATGGCGGAATACCTCGCCGTTCTGGGAATGGTGTTCGACAGAATAGGCGGCTGCAACAGCTTTGCCGTTCTCAATAACACCGCGCAGTTCAAAGAGTTTTTAGCGTTCAGTCCCCGCCCCGAAAGCGACCGTACGGAATTGTGTATGGTCGACAAGGACGGCAGGGTAAGGCGTATGTGCGCGTTCGGAAAGGACGTTGCGGACAACGGCATTTTAAAGCTGCTTTCCGTTCACAAGCCGTACGGGCTGTTCGTTGCCGCAAGGCGCGCGGGCGGCTGCATACCCGGCGTAAGCGACGATAAGCTTACGGAAAGAATATACGAGATAGCAAGGCTGTGCGGCGTGCGGTTTTTCGATTACTGCGTGGTGTCGGAAACGGGCGAAATTTACAGCTATAAAACGGCGGACAGAAGCGTGTTCGGCGCGCACTATGCGGGTGGTAATTATGGAGAATAAAAACAAATTATTAAATAATACCGCTAAGTTCACGCAGATAGTCGGACTGTGCATAGGCGTAATTTTAATCGTGTTCGAGGTAATAATATGCGTGCAGTACGCCAACCTCGAGCCCATGCCCGAAGTCTGGAAAATAAGTTCGCTGGTCGGCTGTTCGGTCGCTCTGGACGTGCTGTTCTTCGTGGAATACTTTTACGTCAAGCATATGAAGGGGCGAATTACCGTCTACTGTTTCGACTTCGTTTTCCTGCTGTTCATATGCGCGATTACGGGCAATACCTATCTTGCGGGTCTGTACTGCGTTTTCCTGTCGCTGTTCTATCTGAACGTCGTCGATATGAAGACCAAAATCATAGTGTTCGTATCGAGCTGTATTCTGTATATCGTGACCAGCGTAGTAGGCTGGGTATGGCTGAATATGCGCGGCGTAACGTATAGCGAAATTATACAGATTATAGCCGCGTGCGTGGTCGGGCTTATCACCCTTGCTGTGCACTTTGCCGTCGCCAATATATGCTTCGGTTTCTACCGCACCAACGTGCGTTTAAAGCAGGCGTTAATGGAGGCGGACGAGAGCAAAAAGCAGCTTGAGGAGGCGTACGGCGAGCTGGAGGAAACGGCGGTATTCAAGGAGCGCAACCGTATTGCGCGCGACATACACGATAACGCGGGACACTCCATGACGGCGGTGATAATGCAGACCGAGGCGGCAAAGCTTTTGATAGATTCCGACCCAGAGGAAGCAAAGTCCAAAATAATAGCCGCCAACATTCAGGCTAAAAACGCGCTGGAACAGATGAGGGACAGCGTGCATCTTTTAGCGGGGCGCAACGCGGCTGGCAGCTTAAAAGAGGAGCTGGAAGAAATTATAGCCCAGACTATGGACGGCACGGACGTCATCGTAAGGTACGATATATGCGAGGTTGAGCTTGTTCCCAGCAGGCGCAGATTTATTGCCAACAGCTTAAAGGAATGTCTTTCCAACGGTATGCGGCACGGCGGCGCAAAGGCGTTTTACGTCGAGCTGTCCCAAAACGACGGATTTGTAACGCTTACCGTTTCGGATAACGGCAGCGGACTGCCGCAGGATTTCAAGGAAGGCTTCGGCATACGCGGCATAAGGGAAAAGGCGGCGCAGTTCGGCGGCGGAATAGTTTTCGAAAGTGAAATAGGCGACGGCTGCGAGATAAATATAAAGATTAAAGCCGAGGAAAATCAAGGAGAAAAAGAGTGATAAAAGTAATGCTTGTGGACGACCAGATTATTCTGGCGGAGGGAATTAAAAGCGTGCTGGAAACGAGCGGCGATATAACCGTGGTGGGCGTTGCGGGCGACGGCGGCGAGGCGGTTGCGCTTGCCGAAAGTCTTGTGCCCGACGTCGTGCTTATGGATATCCGCATGCCCAATATGAACGGCGTTGCGGCAACCAAAAAGATAAAGGAAGTGCTGCCCGACTGCAAGATTATTATCTTGACGACCTTCGACGACAGCGACTATATTCTGTCGGCAATCAACAACGGCGCAAGCGGGTATTTATTAAAAGATATAGGCTCCACGGCGCTTATTGACGCTATCCGCAACGCATACGCGGGCGACACCATTCTGCCCTCCAAGATAGCCAAAAAGATTACCGATGCGGCGCTTATGGTTTCCAGCGACAGGGAGATTAAGTTGAAGCGCGCCTACGGTCTTTCGGACAGGGAGGCGGGCATTGCTATGATGATTTTGGAAGGCTTTACCAACAGACAGATTGCCTCCGCCTTAAAGCTTTCGGACGGCACCTCGCGCAACTATATAAGCACCATATATTTAAAGCTCGGCGTGGAAAACCGCACCGCGGCTATCGCCAAAATTAAGGAAATAGTGTAAGCAAAAGCGCAATAAAAAAGCGCCCCGTTTTCGGGGCGCTTTTTGCGTTTACAAATCAAACGCTATCGCGGTTACGTCGTCGTGCAGCTCGCCGCAAAAGCTCTTTAAATTGCTTTCCAGATTTTTAATAAATTCCTCGCCCGTGCGCGAAACGGAAAGCGTTTTCATCGCGCCGTCCACGCCGAACATCTCGCCGAATTTGTTCTTGCTTTCGGTTACGCCGTCGGTAAGTAAAACCAGGATATCACCGCTCTTATAGGGTATGCTGTCCTCGAAATACGCCGCGTTGTCGAACCAGTTGGAAACGGGAGGGGAGTTTAAAACTATGCGCGTAATACCGCCGCCCGACTTTAAAAGTATGGGAACGTTATGCCCCGCCATGGAGTATGTAATACTTTCCTTGTCTATCCTTACGGCGGCAACGGTTATGTAATTTCGTTCGTCTAAATTGAGCTCGGAAAATTTATTTGCAAGCGTGGATATCGCCTGGGCGGGTGAATACGCCTGTTTGTCGTAGGCGGCTTTTACGAATGCCGTAAGCATACCCGCGGAAATACCCTTGCCCGAAACGTCGGCAATGACGCCGCACGCCGACGAGCCCACCGTAAACACCTCGGGCAGGTCGCCGCCAATCTCGCGGCAGGGAATATATAAATAGGAATACCGCTTGCTTCCCGCCCATTTGCCCGCAGGCAACAGCCGCTGCTGAATGGACTTTGCGGCAACAAGCTCCCTTGCGATTTCAAGCTCCAGCGCGTCGTCGATGACGCCCATGCACAGTCCGCCGCCCAAAGGCTTTACGGTAAGCGAAAAGGAAACCTCTCGCTTTTCCTCGCCGCCCAGCTTTATATATACGCGGCGCGAAACCTCGGTGGAGGAATAAAAGCTGTCCTCGAAAGCCGAAACTAAAGTGCAGCCCTTGGCGCACTCGCTTCTGCCGCACCTCTTGCAGTCGCCCGCACAGCCCACGGCGGCGCCCAAAGTTGCGCGCTTAAAGCCGCGCCCGAACAGCGCGGCAAATTTGGAGTTGCAGAAGACTGCTTTTAAGTTTTGGTCGGCGACGAACACCGCGGAGGGAACCCCGTCGATTATCCGCCGGTAATATTTTTCAATCATGTCTGGGAAGATAGAATTTGAGTTTGCCCGATATAACGCGCGCGTTCAGCTTTACACCCTCGTAAATTTCGCCCTCCGCCTGAACGGGCACGTCGCCGTCTAAGGGCACAATGCGCGCCGTTTTGCACTTTACGTGCGTAACTTCCTTTACCTTGTTGACCTTGCCCGCCTTCAGTTTTAAAAAGGCGACGAGCGTTCTGAAACGGGAGAGGTAGTCCACGACCAGCAAATCCATATATCCGTCGTCGATAGCCGCGTCGGGGAACAGCTTTATGCCGCCGCCAATCTGTCTGCCGTTGCCAAGGCAGGCGATAAGCCCGGTATAGGTGCGCTCCTCGCCGTCGTCCCAGCTCACCCTGTAGGAGGAAGCTTTATAGTGCCTCAGGCTCTTTAAGAACGCCGCATAGTATTTTTTCTTTCCCGTCTTTTTGCCAGAGTACACGCGCTTAAGAACGTCCACGTCAATGCCTGTGCCAATCGCGTTGATGCTGCGCAAGCCCCCCTCGGTCTCTATGTAGTCAATGTAGTTGGGCGCGCGGAAGGCTATGTTTTCAGCCGCCGTCTTTACGTCCATGGGAATACCCGCAGACTCCGCAAAGTCGTTGCCAGACCCGAAGGGGATAAGCCCGAGGGTGCAGTTTTCGGTGTCCTCTATGCCGTTTAAAACCTCGTGCAGAGTTCCGTCGCCGCCCATTGCAATGATGTGCGCAAACGCGCCGTTCCTGGTCACCTCGCCCGCAATCTCTTTTGCATGTCCCGCGTGTTCGGTCATATGCACGGCAAGCTGTTTGCCCGCAACGCCGAACACCATCTTAACGGTTTCGAGGTAATGTTCAGTTTTATCGTCGATATTACAACCGTTAATAATCAGGTGATACATGCATTTCTCCGTGTATTTTTTCGCACCCGCGGCGGGCGTTGCGCGGGCATAAAGTATATAATTCTCAAAATATTATACATTATTCAATCAGAGATTGCAATAGTTTTATAAATTTGCTATAATGTTTAAGCTAAAATATTTTTAACAAAATATACAATTTGCGGCATTTTATGATAAACGAACTCCCCGAAAAGTTAATATCGCTTGCGCTGGCGCTTGAAAAACCGCTGTACGCGGTGGGCGGAGCCTGCCGCGATTTTCTGGCTGGCTTAACGCCGCAGGGCAAGCGGGACTGGGATATATGCTCGCCCGAAAGCGCGGGGGAGGTTGCCGCCGCTGCCGAAAAGCTGGGCTTTGCCGTTACCGCCGTCTATAAGAATACGGGCACGGTGCGGCTGACCTGCGAAAATGAAAGCTACGAGTTTACGACCTTCCGCACGGACAAATACGTGCGCGGCGTTCATTCACCTGCGGAGGTATTTTTCACCGACGATATTATGCTGGACGCGCGCCGCCGCGACTTCAAGTGCAACGCCGTTTACTACGAAATACGCGCCCGCAAATTCGTCGACCCGCTCGGCGGCATTGCGGAAATACAAAGCCGCGTTATGTCTACGGTTGCCGACTCGAACAAAGTGTTCGGCGAGGACGGGCTGAGGCTGATGCGCCTGTGCCGCATTGCCGCGCAGACGGGCTTTACCCCTACCGACGACTGTATAAAAGGTGCGGCGGCTAACTGCGAACTGATTGACGATATCGCCGCCGAAAGAGTGTGGGAGGAGCTGAACGCCATTCTTCACGCGGATATAAAATACGGCGTTGCGCAAGCTCAATATGAGGGGTTACGGCTTCTCAAAAAAATCGGCGTGCTCGCGCGCGTGCTGCCAGAGCTTGCTTTGGGCGACGGAATGGAGCAGCGTAAGGATTTTCACGCGCACGACGTTCTGGAACATACTCTGCGCTGCGTTAAGTACGCCCCGCCCGAAATCCGACTTGCCGCGCTGTTACACGACGTGGGCAAACCGTACTGCAAACTGACCTACGGCAAGTTTGCCCGCCACGAGGACGAGGGTGCGCGGATTGCCGAAGAGATATGCAAACGGCTGCGCATTTCGGCGCGGCAGACGGCTTTGACCTGCACGCTCGTCAAGCTGCATATGTACGACCTTTCGGGCGAGACTTCCGAAAACAAAGTCCGCAAATTCATAGTCGCGCACCTCGGCGTTTTAGATAAGCTTCTGCTTTTAAAGCAGGCTGACTTTTCGGCGTGCAAGGACGATTTATCCCAAGCGCCGTGCGTAATAAAGTGGAAAAAAATCTACGCAAAGATGTTGAATGAGGGCGTGCCGCTCACCCGAAAAATGCTTGCCGTGCGCGGCGACGATTTGATTGCGGCGGGAATATCCCCCGTTCAAACGGCAAAAACGCTCGATTTTCTTTTGGGCGAGTGCGCGATAGGCAACGTCCGCAACCAAAAGGAAGCGCTTATCCGGTTCGCCCTTGCGCGCCGTATTCAGGGCTGATTTTGCGTGTGCTTGAATTAAGTTGCATTTTTTATATAGATTTTGTATAATTGTATCGGGCGCATTTAAGCGCTTAAGGCGGCGTGTACGCCGCGGAGGTAAATTATGTCGAAAGGCGGTTCAAAACTTTTAACTGCTGTAATAGCTTTTCTGCTGGGATTTCTGTTCGCTATCCTCATAGAGGTGGGCGCGATTTTCGGTGTGGGCTGGTTCGTTATGAACAAGGACCTCGATTCGGTTTTAAGCGCCGTGGGCATTAACAACACCGACGAAAACGGAAACAAGAAATATATCAACACCGACCCCGAAAACGGCGGCGTTAAGAACCTTAAGGAGCTGCTTTCGGGCGTGCAGGGACTGGTGTACGAAAACGGCGAGATGGTCGCGCTGGGCAAGAGCTTCGACGATTTTTCACAGCTCATTCCCGCAACCGATATGCTTTTAGGTCTGGTGTACGGCACGGTCGACCAGTTTATCGAGATTGACAAGGAAGAATTCGAAAGCACGCCTTTAAGCGGACTTGCGCAAGTGCTTTCAAGCAGCATAATGGGCATCCGCACCGCGGGACTTATGGAAAAGCTGGGTATCGAATCGGTAACGGGCGAGAACGCAAGCGCGCTCGTCAAAACGCTTTTGATGGGTGCCGAAACCGAGTACTCAACCGTCACCTACGGCGGCGCCGAGGCTCTGGCTGACGAGGTCGGAGGCGGTGAAGAGGGAGAGCCAGCCGAAGAGCCGGCAATCTTCAAGCTTCCCGTAATGTACGATATTTACACGTACGACGAGGAAATAGGTTATTCGCGCGAACCGTCCCTCAACGGCGTCAGCAATTATCCCGCAAATCTCAATAACGACTTCGGGTGGCTCGACCTCATTTCCGAGGACCAGAAGGACGGCGAATTTATTAACAAGCAATTCAAGCTGTATTACGTTCCCTGCCGCGTAACTTCAACCGGCATCGAGGAAGCGCAATATATCACCGGCGAAATCGAGGTGACCGACGGCAGCGGCGAAAGCGCAAAGACGTACAGACTGCAGATTCTTGAATACGGCGACGACACCGACTTTATAGTGGTCAAGCGCGACGCCGACGGCGACTTTTCGATAGACTACGACGCGGTATATGCTTCGCTCAACGCGAATTTTACGGACTATTCCGACCGCTTTACGGGCTATTCCTACTACCAGCCGTACGCGCGCACCTATTACGAAATAAAGACCAGCTCGGTCACCGAAAAGCAGGAGATCCGCTCGTTATGCGGCAAGAATTACTTCCGCAACAACGCGGGCGATATGGTGCAGATTGACGCGCTCACGCTCAGCGATATAGTCGACGAGGATTACGCGCAGAACCTGACGTTCGGCGAAGTGCTGGACGTAAAGACGACCGACAACAAGCTTTTGAAATCGTTGAAGGACACCCCCATAAGCAAGCTGAACAACAAGATAAAGACGCTCACCGTCGAGGAGCTTTTCGACGACAAAGAGATTGAGGACAACTCGATGCTCCGCCAGTTGCGCAGCACCAAAATTACGCAGCTTGCCACGGCAATGGACGAACTGCTCATTCAGATGGTCTACGCAGACGAGGTTTACCGTCTGCCCGGCGGCGACAAGATAATGGAAGTCGTGGACTTTGACCCCGCATACGACTATTACACGCTGGAAAAGTACAATAACGCAGGCAAGGACGATTTCCGCTTCGTGCCCGTAAACGAGGGCGCCGCAAACGAGGGCAAGCTTACGGCGGCGGACTACGACCCGGAGAGCAATAAGATTTATTATACCTACGGCGCTGACGCGGGCAACGAAGGCGCGGAAATGAAAATCGTATTCAACGAGTGCTTCCTCTTCTTCGAATACAGAGAGGAAGACAAGAAATACGTCATGACCGAAAAGGACGTGGAAGAGGGCGCGACGGGCACCCAGAAGGACGACGAAATGGGTAAGCTTGAAACGGCGGATTTTGCAAACAGGGGCGACAAGGTATATTATTCCTACGGCGTGCCGCAGGGAATGTGGAAACTTGTGCTTTACAAGGCAAAGACCGAAAAGGGCTACACCATAAACAACTTCAACAACATGGTAACCATCTGCGCGAACAATGTAAACGCCGCAACCCTGTTCGAACTTAAGGAGGCGGGCATTATAAACGCGACCGACGAAAACCTTAACAAGACGTTTGCGGGCACCAAGCTTGGCGATATGAAGCTTTCGGAGCTGATAAACGCCGTAATTTCAATGGCAAGCTAAGCGCGCAAAATCGTTTGACAAAGAAAATTTTATACTGTATTATATAAACTACCTTGCGTATCGTAGTTGATACGCCGATTAAGTCCGGGAGGTGAAATTTTATGAAAACTTACGAAATGCTTTACGTGTTGGACGCGGCGATTTCGGACGAAGCGAAAGAATCTTTCGTTGCTAAGTTCGAAGGCATCGTGTCGGGCAACGGCGGTAAAGTGGTCTCCACCGACAAGTGGGGCGTAAAAAAGTTGGCTTATCCCATCAACTATAAGTCCGACGGCTATTACGTTTTAATGACCTTCGAAGCCGAAAGCGCAGTGGTTAACGAGCTTGACAGAGTTGCAGGCCTTTCCACGGAAGTTTTGAGAAGAATGATTACTAAGAAGTAAGGTACAACAAATGAACAAGGTTTTTTTAATAGGTAATCTCACGCGCGACCCCGAGCTGACGGAAACCGCAGGCGGCGTATCAATCTGCCGCTTTGCAATTGCCGTAAACAGAAGCTATTCGGGCGCCGACGGCGAGAGAAAGACTGACTTTTTCAACGTTACCGCATGGCGCGGACTTGGCGAAACGGTTTCCCGCTACGCCAAAAAGGGCAACAAGGTTGCCGTGTCCGGCACGATTGAAATGCGCAATTTCGAGGACGCGCAGGGAAATAAGCGTACGGCAGTCGACGTAATTGCACAGGACGTGGAGTTTTTAACTCCCCGCGGCGGTAACGGCGAAGGCAGCGGATACGAATCGGATATTCCCGCAGCGCCCGCAGGCGGCAACAGAGGTTCGAAAAAGCCCACCTTGCAGTCGTTTGACGACGACAGCGACATTCCCTTCTAATCGGGACACTTAAATAGGAGAATTAAAATGGAAGAAAAGACAACTGTTAAAAAGAGCTATAAAAAGGCTCCCCGCAGAAAAGTCTGCGTTTTCTGCCAGGAAAAGGTTGAACTTATCGACTTTAAGGACGTAAACCGTTTAAAGAAGTTCGTAACCGAATCGGGCAAAATGCTTCCCAGAAGAATGAGCGGTAACTGCGCAAAGCACCAGAGAGAGCTTTCCACGGCTATCAAGCGTGCAAGAATTGCGGCGCTCCTTCCTTTCAAGGGTGAGTAAAATATGTTAATAAACGCCGCGCGGCAGTTTGCCGCGCGGCTTTTTTTATTCGCAAACCACAACATATTGTGTTTTATGTAAAATTTAGCACTATTTTAAACTTTTTTGTCAAAAACTATTGAAATTCTCATTTACTTGTGATATAATCCATACACTAAAGT
>JAIDIR010000314.1 GCA_029052615.1 Clostridia bacterium
CTTGCATACCAAATAAACGAAATAGAAAGCGCGCATATAGAAATCGGCGAAACGGACCGCTTAAAGGCTAAAAAGCGCTTTATTGATAATGCTGAAAAGGTCATCACCTGCATAAATGCGGTCAAAGAAATTCTTAGTTCCGACAACGGGTGCATTGACTTGCTGGCGACGGCAGGTAAGCAGATGTCATACATATCCGATATTGACGAGCAGTACGCCGAAATAAGCGACAGACTGGATAATCTCTCGATTGACGCTAACGATTTGAATGAAACTGTTTCGGACATTGCGGATAATTTTTCTTTTGACGAGGACGAAGCCAGAGCGATTGAAGAAAGGCTTAATCTTTTAAAAAGCCTGACGAAAAAATACGGAGCCGACGAAGAAAGTATTCTCAATTTTCTTGATACGGCTAAGTCGCAGTACGATAGCTTGAACGACGCAACCGCCGAGCTTGAGAAAATTAACAAAAGTCTTAAAGACCTTGACGGTGAAATTTTTTGCGTATGTGAAAAGCTTACAAAAATCCGAAAAGCACGCTGCACGAAATTCTGTTCCGCAGTTGAGGAACAGTTAAAATCGCTCAATATTGTAAACGCCAGATTTTACGTGGAATTTACGCCTTATTCGCAACAAGATATAGCGGTCGGCAGTGACGGAGCGGATAAAATCTGTTTTATGTTTTCGGCAAATAAGGGTGAACCTCCAAAGCCTTTGAATAAGGTTATCAGCGGCGGTGAAATGAGCCGGTTTATGCTCGCGGTCAAAACACAGTTGAAAGGAGTTAACGGCATTTCGACCTACATTTTCGACGAAATCGATGCAGGTATAAGCGGCGTTACGGCAAAAACCGTAGCGGATAAGTTTATTTCAATAAGCAACGATACGCAAATTATAGCCGTTTCCCACCTGCCGCAGGTTTGCGCGGCGGCAAGCGCGCAATATTTAATATCGAAAAGCGATATAAATAACACAAAGACCGTAACCGATATAAAGAGGCTCAACAGAGAAGAGCGCGTGGATGAAATTATCAGACTTACGGGAAGCATCTTAACGCAAGCCGCAAGGACGCATGCGGAAGAATTACTGGCTCAATTCAACAATTAAATTGAGGCGGAATTAACGAAAAGTTATTCCGCCGAATATTTTGCACTTTACTGCCCACAATATTTGTATGCTTTTATTTAAAAGGTTTACAAAAATATTGTTGGGCATAATTTGTTTGTTTGCTTTTGCCGGAGGTTTTCAGGCTTTACCGGCGCTTGCACAGACGGACGATTATCTTTATTTAGGCGGATTTCCCGCGGGCTTCGTT
>JAIDIR010000315.1 GCA_029052615.1 Clostridia bacterium
TAATACTATACATTACATAGTATGCACTGTCAAGTATTTTTATAAAATTATTGCAAAAAATATTTTCGGTATGAATTACGCACTTAAAGAAAGAATAGAGGAGATAAAGAAAAAACTGCCCTCCGAAGATATTCTGGTTTTCGAGTTCGACGCGTTTTCGGGCAAGAAGTTCGCATGTATTTACGCCGACGGTATAGTCGACAAAAATATGATTGGCGAGCTGGTTATAAAGCCTCTGCGCGCCGCCGACAAGGACGCTTCGGCGGAGGAAGTAAAAAAGCTGCTCGCCTCGCCCGACGTCAAGGACGGCAAGAACAAGGCGGACGCCGTAAAAAATATCTCGGACGGAAACGCCGTTTTATTTATAGACGGAGAGAAGAGCTTTTATATAATCGGGGTAAAAAATCCCCCCGGACGCTCGGTTGCAGAGCCGCCCACGCAGGTCACGGTAAAGGGACCGAGAGAGGGCTTTACCGAGGATATAAAGGTCAATATGGGACTTGTTAGAAAGCGCGTAAAGAGCGATAAGTTTCAGGTTAAAACCATATCCGTCGGCAACGAAAGCCAGACCGCAGTTGCAATTTGCTATCTGGACGGAATTTGCCCCAAAGGGCTGCCCGAGAAAATTGAAAAGCAGATATTAGCCAACGAAATAGATATTATACCCGATTCGTCGTACGTTGCGGGCTTCATTTCGGAACGCCCCAAGTCGCTTTTCAAGCGCAACGCCACCTGCGAAAAGCCCGACATTTTCTGTGCGAAGATGTGCGAGGGAAGGGTGGGAATTATAGTCGACGGCTCGCCCATTGCACTGACCGTGCCGTATATGCTTGTCGAAGATTTTCAGGCGGCGGAGGACTATTACGCGGTCAGCTACCGTTCGACCATACTGCGCATATTAAGGCTGACGGCGGTAATTCTCGGCATACTGATGCCCGCAATTTACGTGTGCGCACAGCTGTTCAAAATAGAGCTTATTCCCGCGCAGCTTTTATTCAAAATAGCAAGCTCGGTGGCGGGCATACCGCTGTCGCCGAGCGTGGAAATATTCTTTACGCTGTTCGTGCTGGAGGTGCTCAACGAAGCTTCCATACGAATGCCCAAGTACGTCGGTCTGGCGCTGTCGGTAGTGGGCGCGCTGGTGCTGGGCGACACGGCGGTAAAGGCGGGAATTATATCAACGCCCGCGGTCATCATAATCGCGTTTTCGGCAATATGCCTGTACACCGTGCCCGACCTCGTGGAAACTTCCACGACGCTAAGACTGCTGTTTTTGATAATAGCCGGCTCGGTGGGAACCTTCGGTATAGTGCTGTGTATAGCGTTCCTGATGTGCTATCTGGTCACCGAGCAGGATTACGGCGTGCCGCTGCTTGCGCCCTACGCGCCGCTAATTGCAAGGGATATGCGCGACAGTTTATTCAAATCAAATCTGTACACGCTCGATAAGCGTCCGCGCGTATTAAAAACTCAAAACCAAGTGAGGTTAAAGTCAAAGAAATGAAGGACAAAATTTCGGTAAGGCAAATATGCTTTATTCTGGTCGCGTACAACGCGGCGACAAAACTGCTTTTATATCCCACAAACGCCGCAAGCGCGGTGGGCAACGCGCTTATATTTTCCGCGCTGTTCAATCTGGTGCTGCAGACCATAATAATATGGTCGGTGTCGTTTTTAAGCTCGCGCACGGATAAATCCTTTTTCGAGCTTCTGCAAAACACGTTCGGCACAATTGCGGCAAGAATAATCTACGCGTTCTTTGCGCTTTATTTCCTTGCATCCGCCGTGATACCGATGAACGAACAGCAGCTTTTAGTGCACGACGCTTTTTACGATACCATACCGTCGCTTATGGTGTTCCTGCCGTTCTTTATCTTTTCGGTATACGCGGGCGTAAAGTCGTTCACCAACGTCGGCAGATGCGCGGATATGTGCTTCCCGGTGTTTATAATAACCGTCGCGTGCTTCCTTATAATGTCGGTTACGGAGGGGGATTTTACCAACCTTCTGCCCATTATGCGGCAGCCCGTTTTAAAGGTGGCGGGAATGAGTTTATCTTCGCTCTTCCGCTTTTCGGAAAGCGCGTTCCTTTTAATGTTTATGGGGCACTACAAGTACAAGAAGGGTGACGCGGCAAAGCTTACTATATCGTACGCTGCGGGCGGACTTGCGGTCATTGCGCTTATGGCTTCGTTCTACGCGCTGTACGGTCCGCTTGCGCCCACGCGCTCGTTCCTCTTAAACAACATCTCGGTGTTCTTCCCCATAGTCGGTTTCGTCGGCAGGGTGGATTTGTTCGTCGTGTACGCGTTCGACCTGGTGGTGCTGTTTGCAATCGTTTTGAACGTTCAGGCGTGCGTGCACTGTCTGTGCCTGACCTTCAATAAAAACTGGCGTATAGTGTACTCGCTGTGCGCAAACGCGGTGCTTATTGTAATAACCTTTCTCGTCAACAACAATTTTACGGTATTGCAAAAAATTGCGGGCGACTGGATGTGGATACCCGCAGTGCTGTTTGCCTATCTGATACCGGTGCTCGCCTGGGCACTGAGAAGGAGGTCGAGAAAATGAAAAGACCCCGTTTAAAATACGCGCTCAGCGTAGTATATCTTTTAATTTTTGCCGCGCTCGCCTTTCTGTTCTTTACTAACGATTTCGGTTTGCTCGATTTAAGAAAGACGTCGGTCGTTATCGGCGTTGCGCTGGATATAGAGGAGGACGACGTCGTTCTCACCGCACAGCTCGCCGTTCCCCAGCCTGCCGAAAACGGCGAAAACACCAAGTTCAACGTGGTGACGGGCAAGGGCGTTACGGTTGCCGCGGCGTTGAACGAGGTCAACGTAAAGACGGGCTTCTATCCCAAAATGGTCTTTTGCAAGCTGATAGTGCTGGGTGAAAGCTGCTTTGAAAGGGATCTGACCGAACTTCTGGATTACTTTTACCGCAACGAATATACGGGGCTGACTTTGAGCGTCGCCGCGTGCGAGGGCAAGGCTTCCGAGCTGATTGCCCAGCAGTTCCCGTGCGGCAACTCTGCAACCGACGTAATAGACAAGTTGCTCTCGTCGGAGGCTCAGGCTTCGGGCAACGTTGCGGCAACTACTGTCAAGGAGCTTGGCGAAAAGCTGTTTTCCAAGAGCGCAAGCGCCTATATGCCCTTCCTTGAAAACGGAATTTTAAAAGAGAGCGGCGGCGGTGAAGGCGGCGGCGAAGGAGGCGGCTCTGGCGGAGGAAGCGGCGGCGGTGCCGGCGGTCAGTGCGAGGAAAGCGAGCTCGTATGTAACAAGTGCGCCGTGTTCTCGGGCGGGTACTGCAAGGGCGTGTTGCCCAAGGAGCAGACCTTTGCGCTCAACCTGTTGTTCAGCGACGTCAAGCACGCGTTTTTGGAAAGCGACTCGGGCGAAGAGCAACGCGTTCTGGGACTGAGGGACTGCAAGGGCGGTGTGGATTTAAAGATAGAGGACGGTTCGCCCGTCGTGGAATTCAGCTTTAAATCTACCGCAAAGGTGCAGGACGAAGAGAGCGGTTTTTCTACCGAACACGCAAAGGCTGAAAGGGTGAAGCCCGAAGTTTTAAGGGCGGGCGAGGAGACAATAAGCGGACTGTTCGAATCGCTTTTCGAAAGTGCGCGCACGCTCGATTGCGACGTTTTCGGTCTGCGTACCATGCTGTATAAAAAATACTACGGCAAGTACGACCAGTACGCCGACGGGCTGTATAAGGACGTCACTATTAAAACCTCGGTAAAGCTTAAAAGTTCGTTATAAAGCGGCAAAAACCGCGTTAATTGCGGCATATGTGCCGTCCAAACGCTAAAATACGGGGGCGGGGCGCGAATTTTTTGCGCCCCCCCCCCAGCGGTTTTGTGTGTTTTAAACCAACGCGCGCCCCCCCCGCCCGCAAGGAGGTGG
>JAIDIR010000316.1 GCA_029052615.1 Clostridia bacterium
CTCCGTCATCATCTGCAAGACCGAAATCGGTTACGGTTCGCCCCTTGCGGGAAGCGCGGATTGCCACGGCGCGCCCCTCGGCGTGGAGAATGTTGCAATTCTCAAAGCCAACCTCCACTGGACTCTGGCTCCCTTCGAGGTTCCCAAGGAGGTTAAAGAGCACTGCCTTGCAATTGCCGAGGAAAAGTGCAAAGCCGAGGAAGAATGGAAAGCTCTGTTTGCAACCTACGAACAGAAGTTCCCCATGCTTGCGGCACAGTACAAGCAGTTTATGAGCGGCGTCGACATTGACGTGAGCAGCATAACCGGTCTTTACGACTTCAACCAGCCCGAAGCAACGCGCAGTTGCGGCGGAAAAATTCTGAACACGATTGCAAAGCTTTCGCCCAATATTATGAGCGGTTCGGCTGACCTTGCGCCTTCCACCAAGACGGAAATCAAGGGAAGCGCGTACTTCTCGCCCGAACACAGAGAGGGTTGCAACATTCACTTCGGTATCCGCGAGCACGCAATGAGCGCAATTTGCAACGGTATTCAGCTGCACGGCGGTCTCAGAGCGGTATGCTCCACCTTCTTCTCCTTCTCCGACTATATGAAGCCCGCAATCAGAATGAGCGGACTTATGAGCCTGCCCGTCGTCTACGTTATGACGCACGACTCCATAGGCGTCGGCGAGGACGGTCCTACGCACCAGCCGATGGAACAGCTCATTTCAATGCGTTCGATACCCAACGTAAACGTGTTCCGTCCCTGCGACGGCAAGGAAACGGCGGCGGCGTTCGTAAGCGCGTTCTCTTCCGACAAGCCCACCGTTATAGTTGAAACAAGACAGAACCTGCCCTGCTACGACGATTCGGGCGAGGCGGCTTTAAAAGGCGGCTACGTGCTTTCCGACTGCGAGGGCAAGCCCGACGTCCTGCTGATTGCAACCGGTTCGGAAGTCGAGCAGTGCGTTATTGCTCAGCACCTTCTTGCGGAGGAAAAGATTAAGGCGAGAGTCGTATCCCTCCCCTGCATGGAGATTTTCGACAAGCAGAGCGAACAGTATAAGGACTTGGTTATTCCCAAGAGCGTTAAGGCGCGCGTATGCGTTGAGGCGGCAAGCCACTTTGCATGGTACAAATACTGCCGCGATTACGGAGAACTGGTTACTATGACGGGCTTCGGCGTTTCCGGTCCCGCAAAGCAGCTGTTCAAGCACTTCGGCTTTACGGCGGATAACATTGCGGCAAAGGCAAAGCTTTCCTTAGAGAACGTTAAACTGGACAGATACAGCCATTGATTAACACAAGTATTTGAAACAAAATGATAGCCGCGCGGCAGTTACGCCGCGCGGCTTTTTAGTTTTGCTGTTGCTAAGCCTTTCAACCGTTTACGTAATTAAAGGACTTGGCTACGGTGACACACCGCTTATTCCTTTTCTGCGCCTGCGTCGCCTGCGGGAACCTGCACCTTCTTCTCTTTGTGAAGAACCTTGAACAGCAGCGCTGCAAGAGCCGCACCTGCTAAAGGAGCTACGATGAAGATCCATACCTGTGCAAGAGCGTCGGTATTGCCGTTATAGATTGCGTCGGCAACAGCCGTAGCTATGCTTCTTGCGGGGTTAACGCTGGTACCGGTGAAGCCGATGCCCAAAAGGTGAACCAGGGTAAGCGTAAAGCCGATAATTATGCCCGCCTTTTTGCCTGCACCCGAATTTTCGGAAGTTACGTTCAAAATAACGTATACGAATACGAGCGTAAGGATAATTTCAACGAGCAGCGCGCCGATATAGCCGCCTGCGGAAATCTTGCTGAGCGTGCCGTTGTAATCGAGCGCGGTGTTGCAAGCGTTGCCCAAAGGTCTTAAATGACCCATCTTTACAATACCGAACAGCGCAACGCCGCCGATGAAGCCGCCGAGAATCTGCGAACAAACGTAGACGATAAATTCCTTAACCGTCATACGCTTTGCAATCAGACAGCCGAGCGAAACCGCAGGGTTGACGTGGCAGCCCGAAATTCTGCCTACCGAATAAGCCATCGCAACGATAACAAGACCGAATGCGAGCGCGGTTGCAACCCAACCGTGCACGGTTCCGCCGCCCGTCAACACCGCGACGCCGCAGGCGAAGAACACGAGCACGAACGTGCCGATTGCTTCCGCAATACCTTTTTTCAATAAATCCATAAATATACCTCCGTTGGATTTAAAAATTTTTATTCTCTACTTATTTAAATTTTCCCTTGCCGTTGCAAGCATAAGCTTAATACGGTTTTCCTGATTGACTTTGGTTGCCGACGGGTCGTAGTCGACGGCAGCTATGGTTTCGTCCTGATACT
>JAIDIR010000317.1 GCA_029052615.1 Clostridia bacterium
ATTTCTTTTGTAATACGTCCTTCATATCGTACATACCGGCGGGTTTGCCCGCAAGCCACTTGGCGGCTTTAACCGCGCCTGCCGCAAACACCTTTTTGCTGCGCGCCGAGTGGGAGATAGTTATAATCTCGTCCTCGCCGCAGAACATAACGTCGTGCTCGCCGACTATGGTACCGCCGCGCACCGCGTGCATACCTATTTCGTTGCCGCGCTTTCCGCAAATGCCTTCGCGCCCGTTCAGATAAGTTTTGCCACCATCGAACGCCGAGTTCACGCTGTCCGCCAGCATAAGCGCGGTGCCGCTGGGCGCGTCAACCTTTTTGTTGTGGTGCTTTTCAATAATCTCAACGTCAAACTTTTCACCCAGCGTCTGCGCGGCGCGCTTGACCAGCTCGCACAACAAATTAACGCCAAGCGAAAAATTCGCCGTTCTGAATATCGCAACCTTTTCGGAAGCCTTCTTAATCTTCGCAAGCTGTTCGTCGGTAAATCCCGTAGAACCGATAACTGCGGGAACGTTGTTTTTTACGGCGTATTCCAGCTCGCTTTCTAAGGCGGCGGGGGAGGAAAAGTCGATAATAACGTCGGGCTTTCCGGCAATATCTTCAAAGGAGGAATAGACCGTTAACCCGCCTATATTGCCGCCCTTAGCGTCAATTCCGCAAACCGCAACCGCCTCGTTATCGCCCTGCAGAATTTCGATAACGTTTGCGCCCATCTTTCCGCAAGTGCCGCAAACCGCAACCTTAATCATAATTTAATACCAACCTTTTCAATGCACTCGCGCATAATTTTTTTGTGCGCGTCCTCAAGCTCGGTAAGCGGTGCGCGGGGCACTCCCGCGTCCAGCCCGATCATATCGCAGCCCGCCTTTACGGGGATGGGATTGACCTCGGTAAAGCACGCGTCGATAAGGGGAAGAATAGTGTCCTGCACGCGGTTGGCGCTTTCAAGGTCGCCGTTAGTAACGTACTTATAAACTTCCTTAACCTGCTTGGGCGCAATGTTGCTGACGACAGAAATAATGCCCGCGCCGCCTATTGCAAGAATGGGCAGGTTAAGGTTGTCGTCGCCCGAATACACGTCGCAGTAGGGGCGCACGCGGCGCATGGTTTCGCAAATCTGCTCCATGTTTCCGCACGCTTCCTTAATGCCCGCCATATTGGGGATATGCGCAAGCTCTTCCGCCGTTGCGGGAAGGATATTCACACCCGTACGCGGCGGCACGTTGTAAGCAATAACGGGTATTTTAACCGCGCCGCAAATCGCCTTGTAGTATTCGACTATGCCCTTTTGCGTGCACTTGTTGTAGTAGGGGGTAACGCACAAAAGTCCGTCCGCGCCCAGCTGTTCGGCAAGCTTGCTTGCCTCTACCGCCGAAGCGGTGCAGTTGCTGCCCGAACCGAAAATGACCTTCGCGCGCCCTGCGATTTTTTCAATTGCGTACTTCATAACCGCCGTCTTTTCTTCTGCGGTCATGGTGGAGGGCTCGCCCGTCGTTCCTAAAATGACCAGCGCGTCGGTGCCGCCCGATATCTGATACTCTATCATCTTGCCGAACGCTTCAAAGTTTACGCCCCCGTCCTTATGGAACGGAGTAATCATGGCAGTGGCAGTGCCCTTAAAAAAATCTTTCATATATCCTCACAATGTTTTGTTGATGTGTGTCCGTTAACCGTGCAAGTAATTAAAGGACTTGCCCGCGGTGGCTCACCGCTCGAAGTATCCTTTGCTTGCAAGCAGCTCTGCAAGCAACACCGCACCGCCCGCCGCGCCGCGCAGCGTGTTGTGCGAAAAGCCGATAAATTTATAGTCGAAGAGGGTATCCTCTCTCAGCCGACCCGCCATCACCGCCATGCCGTTTTCCGTCATGCGGTCGAGCTTTGGCTGCGGGCGGTTGTCTTCCTCGAAGTAGTGAATGAACTGCTTGGGCGCAGAGGGGAGATTGAGCGTTTGCGGCTCGCCCGCAAACTCCTTCCACGCGGTGAAGATCTCTTCCTTGGTGGGTTTTGTCTCGAATTTGACGAACGCCGCCGCGGTGTGTCCGTCGCTCACGGGCACGCGCAGACACTGCGCCGTAATCACGGGTGCGGTTGCGGGAATAATTTCGCCGCCTTTCACCGTTCCCCAGATTTTC